>NZ_LLYW01000007.1 GCF_001484195.1 Thermococcus celericrescens | reverse complement strand
TCCACCCAGCGCTCCGAAAACAGCACCTGCTCCTGCGCCCGTTGCTGCCCCTGCTCCTGCTCCAGTTGCTCCAGCAGCAACGCCCGCACTAGCCAGTGAGGGTGCCGTAACGGCTCCAATGCCGGGCAAGATTTTGAGAATCCTCGTCAAGGAAGGAGACGAGGTCAAAACCGGGCAGGGGTTAGTCGTTCTGGAAGCAATGAAGATGGAGAACGAGATTCCAGCCTCCAAGGATGGAGTGGTTAAGAAGATCCTCGTCAAGGAAGGCGACACCGTGGACACCGGACAGGCACTAATAGAACTCGAATGAAGAGCTGTCCACTTATTTTTCAGTTCTCCGGTAGATGAACTCCCCGATGTCCGGGCCGAGCGCCGGCTTCCATCCACCAGTCCATAAACGAAATATCTTCAGTTTTTTGCCGAAAAGCATTTATATTTAAAAAGTGTACATCGAAGTGCAGAATATACATGGAGGTGCAACCATGAACTCCGCTGTAATAGTTCTTCTGGCTGGTGTTATATACCTGGCCATGTACTTCAGCTATGGCAAGAGCCTTCAGAGCAAGGTCGTCAAGGCCGACCCCAACAGGCCGACTCCGGCCCACAAGCTCTACGACGGAGTTGACTACGTTCCAGCGCACCCGCTCGTTCTATACGGCCACCACTTTGCATCGATAGCGGGAGCGGGCCCGATCGTTGGTCCCGCCCTGGCAATGGCCTGGGGATGGCTTCCGGGACTCATATGGGTCTGGTTCGGAAACGTCTTCATCGGTGCAGTCCACGACTATCTGGCACTGATGTCATCGGTTCGCTACGATGGCAAGTCCGTCCAGTGGATAGCCGGAAGGCTCATGAGTAGGAAGACAGGCATATCCTTCGAGGTATACATCTGGTTCGCCCTGCTGCTCGTCGTCGCGGCCTTCGTTGCCGTCACCGCCAAGCTGCTCACCGTAACGCCCCAGGCCGCAACCGCGACGCTCCTCTTCCTGCTCGTCGCAGTGATACTGGGATACCTCATGTACAAGGTCAAGATGGAGTTCAAGATGGCAACGATAATCGGCATCATCCTGCTCATCATAGCAGTGTGGGTCGGTCTCAAGTACCCGCTGGTCTTCGTGGACGGCCAGACCGACCCAACCTCGGCCGCCTACACAACCGCCTACCACTACTGGAACATAATCCTCATGGTTTACATCATAATCGCGGCCTCGCTCCCAGTGTGGATACTCCTCCAGCCCAGGGACTACCTCAACGCCTACATTCTGTGGTTCGGCCTGCTCTTCGGCGGCATAGCCCTCATATTCCTGGCCAAGGACTTCGCTGCCCCCGCGTACACCATGTGGAGCGCCAACGTCATCAAGGGGATCACCGCCGACGGCTCTGTCCCGGTGGCATCGCCCTTCTGGCCCACGATACCACTCGTCATAGCATGCGGTTCTCTCAGCGGATTCCACTCGCTCGTGGGTTCTGGAACCACGTCGAAACAGCTCGACAATGAGATCCACGGCCTGATGGTGGGATATGGTGGAATGTTCACCGAGGGATTCCTCTCCACCATCGTCATCACCGCTATAGCCGTCTACGGAGTCCAGCTCACCGGCCTCAGCGGCGATCCCACCGAGTGGGGCCTCAACTACATCAACGTCGGCGGTCTCGGCACCTTCCTCGGAGCTACGCCAAGGCAGTCAGCGAGTTCTACGGCGTCAGCGAGACCTTTGGAAAGACCTTCGCGACCCTCTGGGTCTCCGCCTTCACCCTCACCTCGCTCGACACGGCCACAAGGCTCGGCCGCTTCGCCTGGCAGGAGCTCTTTGGAATGATCTCCGACACCAGCAAGGGTACTATGAAGCTCGTTACCAACAAGTGGGTCGCATCGATAATCATCGCCGGCCTTGGAACGTACCTCGCATGGGGCGCCGGCTACAAGGTCATCTGGCCGGCGTTCAGTGCGATGAACCAGATGCTCGCGAGTATAGCCATGATGACCGCTGCGCTCTGGGTTGCAAAGGTCCAGAGGGCTGGAAACTGGAGCTGGGCGGTTCTAATCCCTGCCCTCTTCCTCTGGATTACAGTGACGGCGGCGATAATCTGGTACCTCATCTACGTGCCGATGGTCGGCCAGTACCTCATAGCCGTCAAGGGTGCGCTCGTAGTCAGCCTGCTCCTCAACCTGCTCCTCGCCTGGGACTTCTGGGTAGCCTGGAAGAAGCCCAGGGAAGAGTACGCCGCGAGCGCGGCCTGACGTCTTTCCTTATTTTTCGATTCTCGGGTGGTGAAAATGAAGGACAAAGAAAAAGACCCGCTAGAGAACGTTAGGGCCTTCTTAAAGGGTTTTTTCGGGGCATTCAAACAGAACTCAACCGAGTACCTCGAATTCGAGCTGAGGGAGCTTGAGAACGTCTTCGCGCTCACGCTCATGGGGGCTTTCGTTGGAATCCCCAGCCCGCCGACGACGCTCGTGATAAGGATACTGCCACACATGACGCGCGAGCTGTACGTAATGCAGCGCAGGGTGGTGGATATGGACGACGTGCTCGGCGAGCTGGCGGGGATGTTTGAAATCACGTGAGGTGGTCCTATGAGGGAGTTCTTCCTGCCCAAAAAGGGCTACCGCGTCGTCTTTTTCATAGGTAAGGGGGGAGTTGGTAAAACGACCAGTTCGGCGGCGGCCGCTGCGGCGCTCGCGGAGAGGGGCTACCGGACGCTGATAGTGTCGCTCGACCCGGCACACAACCTCGGTGACGTGCTGATGGTGGGGCTAAAGGACAAACCGAAGAAGATAGCCGAGAACCTCTACGCGGCGGAGCTTGACATGGAGAAGCTGATAAAGACCTACCTCAAGCACCTGGAGGAGAGCATGAAGCACACGTACCGCTATCTCACGGTCATAAACCTGGAGAAGTACTTCGAGGTTCTGAGCTACTCCCCAGGAATCGAGGAGTACGCCACGCTGGAGGCGGTGAGGGAGATACTCGCAAACGGGGACGACTGGGACGTTATAATCTTCGACACCCCTCCAACTGGGCTGACCCTCCGCGTTCTCGCGCTCCCCAAAATCTCCCTAATCTGGACGGACAAACTCATCGAGATAAGAAAGGCCATCCTCGACAGACGCGCCGCAATAGCCAACATCCACGGGGAGCAGGAGTTCACCGTTGAGGGCGAGAAGATAAAGCTGCCCACGAGGGAGCAGGACGACGCCGTGATGAAGGAGCTGAAGTCCTACCGCGAAGAGGTGGCCTTCGTTGAGGGAGTTATAACCGATCCCGAGAAAACGAGCGTTGTGACCGTTATGAACCCTGAGATGCTCCCGCTCTACGAGACGGAGAGGGCCTACAAAAGCCTGAAGAAGTTCAAAGTTCCCTTCAACATGATCGTCATGAACAAGGTTCTGGAGCTGAGGACGGAGGTTCCGGAGCTGAAGGCCAAGATAAAAGCCCAGGAGCGGGTTCTCGGGGAGGTGGGGAGGAAGTTCAAGGGAATCGAGGTGGTGAAGATACCAATCTTCGCAGAGGAGCCTCGCGGGCTGGAGCGTCTCAGAACCCTCGGGGGAACGATAGTTGGAGAGTGAAGAAATCTACGAGAGGCTTAAAAAGGTGAAGGAACCCATAACCGAGGTGGATATAGTGAGCCTCGGGCTCGTCGAGGCCGTCACCGCCGATGAGGAGGGCGTCAGGGTATACCTTCGCCTCTCCGAGGGCGTGGAGCACCCGTTTCAGAACGCCCTCAGCTGGCCCGTTCGCTGGCGGATCGTGAGGGACGTCGCCGCTGCCCTCGATGATGTCGCTGGTCTTGAGGTACTCGATGCACGAACCCTCGAAAGATACTATCCGCTGGAGGAGGATTGAGATGGACAATCAGGTACTGTTTGCTGCGATATTCCTTATTGCGGGCATCTCCGCCCTTCAGTTCTACAGGGGGCGGAAGCTGAACCTCATGCTGATGGAACACTACATACGGGCCGTCAAAGAGGTAATCAATCCGGAAGATGAGCTTTACACCTGGCTCGGCGGCTACATCGGCTTTCGCGCCGAGTACAAGGTCAACAGGGGCAACATCAGAAAGTTTGAGTACACCCTAACACTCCTCCCGAGGCACAGCCTGCTTTACTTTCCGATAGCACTCATAACAAGCAGACACGACAAGCTCTACGTTGTCGTCCGGCCGTTCTCGGAGATAAAGCGCGAGGCCCACCTGATACAGAAAGGCTACTACAGGATGAGGCCAAGCATAGATGACGAGGAGCTGCTCAAAAAGGAGGTCGTTGAGATAGCCGGGAAGCAGTACGAGGCCCTGTACGAGAAGAAGCGGGACGTGGAAAACCTGAAGGCACTCATCGAGAGCTTCTCAAACCCCCACAACGTCAAGCACGTCTCCCTGACGCCAAAGACCAACGTGTTCTACATCCAGATGAAGCCCGAACCCGAGACCATCGGTTCGGACATCGAGAGGGTAGTGCGCTTCCTGACCTCCTCCCCGCTTTAAGCCGGGTTCCAACGAGTTAACCCCTCACCATTGATGGGGAGGTTTGAGGGGTTCTCATGGGAGAACCCGTTAAAATGGGTTCTTCGAACCCCTCTGGCCGGGCCTTCGGCCAATTACCCCTACCTCCAGCCAAGGCTGGAAGGCTCGGGGTTATGGTTTTTACCGCCTTCTTCAAGATATTAAACGCTCCAACAAGGTCAGCATTCATGACAACGCCCTCTCTGTGGCACTTGAATAAACCCCGAACAAAACGAGCGTTAGCATGGCATTGGCCACAGAGGGGGCAGGTTTGAGAAGTGAAAGCTTCATCAACAACCTTAACTTGAATACCATACTCTTCCGCAACTTCCGTCAAGCGTTTGATAACGTAATTAAACCGCCAGACATGTGAGAGGATAAAATTCTGTTTCCTGCCTTTCTCAGAGTTTCTGGCTATTCCTTTTGGATAGCCGACGACGATTCTGGAAAATCCCAACTCGTAAAGCCTTCTAACCGTCTGTCTCACGGCAGTGTTAATGTAGTGTTTCGCCTGAAGTTTGGCCTTCTCGTGCATTTTCTTGAGCTTCCTACTTGTCTTTGCTCCGGATTTATTGAGTTTTGATTGGTATTCCGCTATTCTCTTCTGCCAGTAGAAGTCAATGCTTTTTAGCGGTCTCCCATTCACGAGGAAGCTTTGGCCGTTCTCCACGTAAACTGCCATTAAATTGTTCACGCCCAAGTCAATGCCTGCTGACAGGCTTCCTTTTGGAGTTCTTGGAACTTCAACCCATTCTCCACCCTGAAGTTTCTTCTCGACGCTTATGCTGACGTGAGCATACCATTTCCGCTTCACGGGGTCGTAAGTTATTTCTAAACGTCCATGTTTTCCCTTCAGGTGAATTCTGCCTTTAAATTGAATTTCCAGCATCCCGTATTTTCCGAGTCTTCGAAGAATTAGTTTATTCCCTTCGATTTTGTGTTGGTCGTTTCTGAGTGGGATTATGAAGAGTTTTCCGCCGTTCTTCTCTCTGATAAACTTTGGTGGTTTTGGCTTGAACCATTCCGGCAGTTCTCCCTTCTTTTTCTTTCTGTTGAGTGTGAAAAAGCTCCGCCAACTTTCGGCGTTCTTTCTGGCTAACTGTTGAACGGTCGAGCCCCCAATCCAGTCTTTGAACTCGTGGTAAGCTTCCTTTTCGGTTGTTGAGAAGTCTATTTTGCCGAATTCTCTGAACTGTTTCAAACGTTGATAATTGAGCTTGTTCCAGATTATTGCTGAAGCGTGAGCTAACTCAAAGAGGATTTTCTCTTGTTCTTTGCTTGGCTGGAGTTTTACTGTCACCGAACGCTTCATTTCAAAATATGGTCATGGTTTTTAGGCTTTAAAAAAGATTGCTTTCCTCGTTAAGGCTAATTTATCACTCACCATACCCCGCCCTAAAGGGCGAGGCTTGAAGAAAAGAAAGTCAACGAGAGGCTAAAGGAGAGTCCCTTCTCCCCGTGAACCTTTCTTTCATCCGGGGAAAACGTTAAATCCTCCGACCACCCATTTTCTAGGGCGGTGGGTGTTATGGATGTCTATAAAGTCAGCTTCGGCGAACCTAGACTTGGATGGGTCGTTCTTGTCCACGGCCTGGGTGAGCACAGCGGGAGATATGGGAGACTAATTGGGGAACTCAACGATGCCGGCTTTGCCGTCTACACCTTCGACTGGCCCGGCCACGGTAAGAGCCCCGGCAAGAGGGGACATACAAGCGTTGAGGAAGCAATGGAGATAATCGACGGCATTATAGATAAAATCGGTGAAAAACCATTCCTCTTCGGCCACAGCCTCGGCGGACTGGCAGTAATCCGCTACGCAGAGATGAGGCCTGAGAAGATACGGGGCGTGGTGGCATCCTCACCGGCACTCGCCAAGAGCCCCGAAACGCCAGATTTCATGGTGGCCCTCGCGAAGTTCCTCGGGAAAATCGCTCCAGGAATCGTTCTTTCCAACGGGCTGAAGCCGGAGCTGCTTTCCAGGAACCCCGAGGTGGTGAAGCGCTACGTCGAAGATCCACTCATCCACGACAGGATTTCCGCAAAGCTCGGAAGGAGCATCTTCGAGAACATGGAGCTGGCCCACAGGGATGCAGGGAGGATAAAGGTTCCCGTGCTGCTAATCATCGGCACCGGGGATGTAATAACACCGCCCAAGGGGTCAAGGAGGCTCCTGGAAGAGCTCACAGTTGAGGACAAGGCAATTAAGGAGTTCGAAGGGGCCTACCACGAGATATTTGAGGACCCTGAATGGGCGGATGAACTCCACCGAACGGTGGTTGAGTGGATGGTGAGGCACACAGGGTGAATTCTCATGATCTTCGACACCTTCCAGGATTTTATGGAACGCTGGGACGGGAGCCCGGAGGGTTGGATCGCATACATCAGCAACTATCCGGAACTCTTCGAAAAAATTAAGGAGGACTATGCGAGATACGGGGCAAGCTGGAGGGATTATCTGAGGCTGCTGGACAAGAGGAAGCCCGAGGAGTTCCCTAAAGCATATGAGCGCCTCAGGGGAACACTGCCAAAAATTGCCGCCGATGTTGAGAGGCTGTTCGGGATTACCCAAAATGATTACAACATCGTCATATACGTCGGCCTTGAAAACGGGGCCGGGTGGGTGACGGAATTCAAAGGAAAGCCCTCAATTCTTTTCGGCCTGGAAGCCGTAGCCGAGCTTGGATGGTACGATGGAATCGGGGGACTGATTGCGCATGAATTTGGACACCTTGTGCACTGGCTCATGAGGAACGAGAACCTGGAAAAGCTCGAAGAGGAGGCCCTTATGGGGCTGTATACGGAGGGATTCGCCCAGAGGGTGGAGGACATCCTAACGGGGAGACCATGGCACCTCGAATATGATGGATGGTTCGAATGGTGTGCGAGAAACGAGCGGTGCCTCAAGGAGGAGTTCGCAAGGAGGGTCCGGAAAAACGAACCGCTGAACCCGTTCTTTGGCTCGTGGTACGAGCTCTTTGGAATGAAGTTTACTGGCTACTACCTCGGCTACAGGTTCATCAGGTGGCTTGAAGAGACGCTCTCCTTTGAAGAAATAGCAAAACTGGAGAAAGAAAGAGTCAGGGGCATGATTCTAGAGTTCCTCGAGGGCTAGATGCTTTCCCTTCTGTCTATTATGTGTTCCAGCTCAGGCCCCGTCTTGATGAGTCCAACGGGAACACCGACGCGCTCCTCGATTTCCTCAACGAACTCCCTGGCCCTCCTGGGAAGCTTGTCGTAGTCTGTGACGCCGAAGGCATCCTTGTCGTACTTGTCCAGCATCGTCAGGGCGAGCATCGTCGCGCCGTTGAGCTTCGCGGAGTAGCGGGCGAACTCGAAGTCAAACCAGCCGACCCTCCTCCGCCTCCCTGTGACGGTCCCGTACTCAACGAGACCCAGCTTCTCCGCCTCCTCCTGGCTCATCTCGGTCGGGAACGGCCCCTCCCCAACCCTCGTCGGGAAGCTCTTGAAGACGACTATGACGTCGTCAACCCTCGTCGGGCCTATTCCCACGTCGCTCGCTATGGCCGAAGCGGTCGTGTCCTTCGAGGTCACGTAGGGGTAGGTTCCGTAGTAGAGGCTCAGCCCAAAGCCCTGTGTCCCCTCGACGAGTACGAGCTTCCCTTCGTCCAGGGCGTCGTTCACTTCCGCGGCGACATCCGTCAGGTATGGCTCAAGCTCTGAGACTTCCTTTGCAAGCCTCGCCCGCCTCATGACCCTGTCGGCGTTTGCCGGCCCGCAGCCGCTTCCGGTGGTTCCTATCGTGTCGTGAAGGTGGCTGTTGCTCCTGTCGAGCTTCTTGTGCTCGTCCTCGATTATGGAACAGCGGTAGTCGATGCCAACCCTCTCGGCAACGTTGAAGTCCTTGAGGTGCTCAAGCTCGTGGAAGAACACCCCGGGATCAACTAGAACACCCGCACCCACGAGAAGCCTGGCCTTCGTCTGGATGAACGCCGTTGGAAGCTGCCTGACCGCGTACTTCTTACCGTTGATAAAAACACTGTGGCCCGCGTTCGTCCCAACGCCGCCGCGCGCTATGACCTCAGGCTCGTCATTTAGGGCAAGGTAAGCTATAACAGAGCCCTTGCCCTCGTCTCCCCATTGACCGCCAACAACGATGTAGCTCGGCATGGCTCCTTACCCAGGTTTAAGTCAATAGGGGGCTTATAACGGTTTCGGATTTAACAAAAAAATGTCTAAAAATAATCGCCATCCTGAAAACGTTGAACTGAAAAATGGAGAAGTTAAGAAAGGGTTTTCACCACGAACGCGAGCAAATCCGTCAGCTCCCTCGCCCTCGTTTCGGGTGAAGCACCCATGTGGCCGCTCTTGGTCTCCACGCGGAGGTAAACGGGCGCGTCCATTTCCTTCAGCTTCATGAAGAACTTGAGGGCGTGTGCGGGATGAACGCGGTCGTCGTGGAGCCCCGTGTAGAGGAGCGTCGGAGGATAGCTCTTTTCAGGGTCAACGTTGTGGTAAGGGCTGTACTTCAGCAGAAACTCCCTGTCCTTCGGGTCGTCGGGGTTGCCGTACTCGGGAACCCACACGCTGCCAATGTAGAGCTTGTGGAAGCGCATCATGTCTATGACAGGATAGCCTATCAGCGCCGCGTCCATGACGTCCGGCCGCTGGGTGAGTGTGGCAGAAACCAAAAGTCCACCGTTGCTCCTGCCCCAGGCGGCGACCTTGTAGCCCTCGGCCTTGAGCTTACCGAGAACGGCTATGAAGTCGTCGAAGACGTTCTGTTTGTTTTCTCTCATTCCTGCCCTGTGCCACTCCTCGCCGTACTCGGAACCGCCGCGGAGGTTGGCCATCACGAAGGTTCCGCCGCGGTTTATGAACGGAATCGCCTGCGGGAAGAAGTGGGGCGTCAGTGAAATGTTGAAGCCGCCGTAGCCGAAGACCCAAGCCTTCTTCTCGTCCCCCTTGCCCTTCACGAGGAAGTAGTGTATCCTCGTGCCATCATTTGAGGTGGCGAAGTCTTCACTTACGGTGAACTCACCCCCAACTTCCTTTCCATCGAGGAGGCTAAGCCCACCGTCGAACTCGTAGAGCCTGTACGGAACGGTGAAGCTCTCATACCTTATGAGTGCTTTCTTTCCATCGGTGTCCATCGGGTAGGCGCTTCCCAGGAGGTCAAAGGCTATCTCCTCAAGCTTTTCACCGTCCAGAGAATAGACCTCCAGCCTGTGGCTCGCGTGGACGAGCCTGCCGGCGAGGATTTTGCCGTCAACGACAATCGCCCATTCAAGGGGGAACTCATCCTCTGGAATAACTTCAGTGACGCTCTCGCCCTCTACCGCGACCACCTTTCCACGGCCAGTTCCTTCCCTAGTGAGAACATAGAGCCTGCCGTTGATGACGTCTATAGGCTCGGCAGGCACTTCGGCAGAGTAGACTTTCTGCCATTTTCTTGGTTCTTCAACGGGACCGATGTAGATATCCGCCTTGTTCCAGCCAAATGTCACCGTCACCATCGCCCACTTTCCGTCGGTGCTTTTCCTCAGCCGGACGAAGTATCCGGAGCCGAGGCCCTTTCCGAAGACCATCTTCTCTCCGCTCCCATCCTTCCAGAAAAGCCTCACCGCGGGCGCTTTAACACCGTCGGGTGTCTCGTCGTGGCGGTAGAACCTACCGAAGTAGTAGCCGTTTTCCAGGAAGGTAACGTTCCAGACCGAGGGCTTTATCTCGTCGATGAGCTCTCCAGTTTCAAGGTCTATGATTCGTGTTATTCCTTCGTCAGCGCCGCCGATGGAGAAACTGTAGGCGAGCCTCTTCCCGGCATTGTCTGCTGTGAATCCCTGGAGAAGAACCTCATCGCTGAGTTCTTCTTCGAGGGCCTTAGAATCAAGGATAATCTTCCCATCCAGCCATCGGATAACTTGTCTGTCTTTCTCCTTGAACATCGCAATGATGCCTTTTTCGGTTAGCTTCGCCCCGTAGAGGGTCGGCATCGAGTAGTACTCCCAGACCTCCGAGAAGAGCTCGTCGCTGAGTCCGCCGATGAGCTCCCTAAAGCGCTTGTTTTCTTCTTCAACTAGTCCCAGAACACGCTCGTCCTGCAGGTTCTCCATCCAGATGTACGGGTCATCCATGAAGACCACCGTCTAAACGTTGAGGTTGAAAGGATAAAAAGGTTGTGCTGTCTCAATTATGGAACAAAATCTTAAAAAGATTAGAACAAAATTTCGGACATGATGGAGGAAGATGTACGCTTTATGAGGATCGCCCTTGGGCTGGCGAGGCGCGGCGAGGGTTTGGTGAATCCCAACCCGATGGTCGGGGCGGTTGTAGTCAAGGACGACAGGATAATAGGCACCGGCTGGCACGAGCGCTTTGGGGGAAAGCACGCGGAGGTAAACGCTATCGAGGACGCCAAGAGAAAGGGACACGACGTTAAGGGTGCGACCATGTACGTGACGCTGGAGCCCTGCTCCCACTGGGGCAAACAGCCACCCTGCGCGGACAGGATCATCAAGGAGGGCATTTCGAGGGTTGTCATAGCCGTGGAGGATCCGAACCCCCTCGTTTCAGGGAGGGGGATTAAGAAGCTTAGGGCGGCAGGAATCGAGGTGGAAGTCGGTCTTCTTGGGGAGGAGGCAAGGAAGCTGAACGAGGTTTTCATTAAATACATAACTACCAGAATTCCCTTCGTCTCTATAAAGCTGGCTCTGACGCTGGACGGTTTTATAGCAACGGAGAGCTTTTCGTCCCAGTGGATAACAGGCGAAGCGGCGAGGGCAAGGGTTCAGGAGCTTAGAAAGAAGCACATGGCGATTATGGTTGGCTCTGGAACCGTTCTCAGGGACAATCCAAGGCTCAATTGCCGGCTCGATAACTGCCCCGAGAAGGTTAAGGTCGTCCTCGACCGCTCAGGCAGGGTGGCGGAGGAAGTGCGGAGGGGAAGGAGGTTCAACCTATTCGAGGATGGGAGGGCCATCTTCTTCACTGAAAAACCTGAGAAGTTCGAAGGAATAGCTGAGGCATATCCGATAACCGAACCTGAGGAGATCCTGAAGAAGCTCGGCGAACTCGGGATAGACAGCGTCCTGATAGAGGGCGGCAGAGCAGCCTGTGGGTTCCTGCCTCTAGCGGATAAGTTTTACCTCTTCTACGGGCCAAAGCTCTTCGGGAGGGGGATAAATCCCTTCGAATGCCTCAAGGTGGAGACGGCAGAGCGGGCGTTTCCTCTTAGAATTGACTCGGTTGAGATGCTCGGCGATAGCGTTCTTGTAACAGCTTACCCCGGTGGTAGAGATGTTCAGTGGAATCGTTGAGGGAACTGGGAGGGCCCGCTACTCCACTGGAAGGCTGTACGTTGAGGTTCCTTTCAAGGTCAGACCCGGAGACAGCGTGGCGGTAAACGGTGCCTGCTTAACCGTGGTCTCCTTCGACGAAGGGATTGCCGTTTTTGACGTCGGCGAGGAGACGCTGAGGAGAACCAACCTGAGGAAAGCGAGAGTCGTCAACCTCGAGAGGGCCTTGAAGCTCGGCGATAGAATGGACGGACACATAGTCACAGGCCACGTTGACGGGACGGTTCGCTTTATAGCCTCGCGGAGGAGCGGGAACACGACGTGGATGGCTTTCGAGATGCCGGCCGAGAGGTGGGGCGTTGCCGAGAAGGGCTCCATAGCCCTAAACGGAGTTTCCCTCACCGTTGCGAGGGTAGAAGCCAACCGCTTTTGGGTTCAGGTAATTCCGTACACCCTCAAAAACACCAACCTCAGTCTCCTGAGGCCTGGTGAGGGGGTGAACTACGAGATTGACATCATAGCGAGGTACATAAAAGAGATAATAACAAATAGTAAGTGGATATAATATCCGAAAAGGTTTTATACTACTTTTCTAAATTGTCTCATGGTGTCAACCATGAAGAGAGTGAAATATCTATTGTTTGGCCTGTTTGTGTTTTTAATTTTCGGTGGCCAACTCTCTGCAGCTGCTTCAGAAAAACCAGCAGTGGATACTGCACTGCCTTCGTGGATGGCCCCCAACAATGTCTTGAATCTTGACTGGGTAGTAACGCCAGCGGCGGTATGGCCTGGATACGGCGGTGGTTCTGATGTTGCAGTGATACACTATGTTAAGGATGATGATGAGAACTACTACCACACCAGTACCGTAAGGGATATCCTAATCAGGCACGGATACTCTGTGTATCACTGGGACGCCTATTACCATGGCTCACGGGGTGATTCCATATGGAATTACTACAATATGTTCAATGGAAGAGCAGTTAATATCTTTTACTACTACGGCCACACTGCCAAAATCACTCCCTCTACTGAGGTGAACGGTTTCATAATACTCCAGAATCCCAACTATGGAGACACAGCCCGGGTCTTCTGGGACAGGATAACCCAGAGGGCAGAGTTCCACAATGCACTTATATTTGTTCTCGGATGTGACTCATTTAAGCTCAAAAGTGGTGCAGTTTACAGAACCTATATCGGAACGGACAGATCTATCGGTGTTGAGCTAATAAAGAGCAAGGGGACAACTTTCTGGAAAAAACTCGACGAGGGAAAAACAGCATATCAGGCAATGGAGAGCATCCAGCCCAACTTTTGGGAAAGACTGACCCACAGATACTGGGCCAGGTTCAAGATTGACGGAGATAAAGACTGGAGGCTATAGTATGCCACAGAACATTAGGAGGTCCCTTCTCGCTCTCTTCTTATTTCTGGTTCTGGGAACAGCCATCATGTTTGGTGCTTTTTACATTATGGGAATACATGAAACACCTCCCAACTATGCGCGTTCTGCAACGTTCAACGGCTACCTCTACGTGCGTTCTGTGGAGAGACTCGACGACACCGGCTATTCGACCGAAGTCCTCGTGTGCTCCCTGAAGGACCAGGACGTAAAGGTCGAGGCCGATATCCCGGGGTGGATTGACTTAAAGACCGCGTTTTACATCGACTACTCTAAAATGGACTACCTCGGGCTTCTATGGGAGTCGATACGGGAGGAACTGGCAAACGAGACTTCCGAGGGGTGGAACATCGAGAGCTTCGAGTTCAGGGAGCCTGACCTCGGAAAAGTCACCTACTCAAAGGGGAAGTTCACTTACTCAGACCACCTCAGGGGAGGCCAATGCACGGTGTTTTCCTTCAAGGGAGTCTTTAAAGAACCTCCCAATGTTGTCTACCTGCGCGACGGGAAGAGGCTTTCCCTCCCAAAAGCTTCACTCACCAAACATTCCAACTGGCTCTTCGTTGTGGAGGTTCCGGAGGGGTATGAGAGCTGGAACACCTCGGTTATGATACCAAAGAGGCTCGGCAGGAGCAAGGAATTTGAGAAGGCCTACAGGGACCACCTTGAAGGCCTTTTTGAGTTAGTTGATAAGAAACTGGTAACGGAAGAAGAGCTTGCCCATCTTAAAGTGCCCGTCGAGCCGATTCCTCCAGATGAGTACTGTGCCACGCTAGCGGCAAACGGCAGTGAGGTATCTTCCACCCGCGTCCTTGGAAATACCGGCCTCTACAGCGACGGGAACTACTACTCCTTTGACTACTCGGGAAAGGGGGAGAAGAGCATATCAGTCAGTTTCACTTCCTCTGGGTGCAAGCCGGCGGTCTGGTTCACCTTTGTCGGGACGTTAGATGGATTGGGGGAAACCGTTAAGGCGAATGGACATATGAAATCCATTTTCGGCGTTTTCAGCAACTTCTCCGTCTACAACGGGAATGGTGATGGGCCGCTGTTCGTTGATTCCTTAGGCTACGTTGTCCTTGACTTCATCGTTGAACCCTAGTTGTCTCTTTTTTGGAACAAATTTTTAAAAGATGTGGAACAAATTTGCCTCGGGGGTAAAGATGAACTGGGACTCAATTAGGGAGAAGGTTCTCGAGGGAAAGCCCGTCGTTCTCATCGATGACAGAAGGGAGTTCGAGGCTGATCTGGTTTACCCGGCCGAGATAGCCTCGCCTGAGGTTGTGAACTTCATGCTCTCGATGAAGGGCCTCCTCTGCTTCACTATGGACATGGAGGTCGCGCTAAGCAGGGGCTTCTTCCCCCTGCCGAGCAAGGAAGGTGAGACCAACTTTTTAATTCCCGTTGACTACATGGAGAACTTCACGGGCATAACGGCAGAAGAGAGGGCTTTAACCGCCAAAAAGCTCGCTGAGGCCCTATCGGTAGAGCACTTCAGATATCCAGGCCATTTGCACCTCCTCGGCGGGATAGGCCTGAACAGGCGGAGGGGCCACACCGAGGGCTCGCTTGAGCTGATGGAGATACTCGGCTTTAAAAGGTACGCCCTCATAGTCGAGATACTCGACGAAACTGGAAACTCCCATAACAGAGAATACACCCTAAGGCTCGCCGAGGAGAATGATTTGCCGGTCGTTAACATCGACGACGTCTGGAAGGAGTTCGTGAGGAGGAAGCAGCTGATAAGGGTCTACGCCAACGCAAGGCTGCCGACGCGCTACGGGGACTTCAGGATAGTGAGCTTCGACAACGAGCTGGACTTTAAAGAGCATGTTGCCATAGTTAAGGAGCCATACAGGGAGGTTCCACTCGTCAGGATCCACTCCAAGTGTCTCACCGGGGACACACTCGGTTCGCTGAAGTGCGACTGCTGGAGCCAGCTGACCAACGCCCTCAGGATGATAGCGCAGGAGGGAGGAATACTCCTCTACATGGACCAGGAGGGGCGAGGCATAGGGCTGAAGGAGAAGATAAAGGCCTACGAGCTCCAGGAAGATGGATTAGATACGGTTGAGGCAAACGAGGTGCTGGGATATAGAGCGGACGAGAGAACCTACGAGGCGGCCTTCCAGATGCTCCGCGCGCTTGGCGTTTCAAGGATTAGGCTCATCACCAACAACCCGCGGAAGGCGGAGGCTCTGGAGGAGCTTGGAATGGAGGTCGTTGGGATAGTCCCGGCTCCGGGAGAAGTTACCGAGCACAACAGGCTTTATCTGAAGGTGAAGGCCGAGAAGCTCGGCCACAGGATTCCCTTCGAAATCTAATCAATTACCGGATTATTTAATTCACGAATTAGATAAAACAGTATTACGGGGGTGAGGGTATGGAGGTTTGCGTCGTTGAGGGTGAATTCATGGGTGAGAACCTGAGGATAGGGGTGGTTGTGGCGAGGTTCAACGACCTCCTCACGGACGAGCTCCTGAGCGGTGCTTTGGACTGCTTCGAGAGGCACGGCGTTGAGAAGGTTGACGTGGTTAAAGTACCGGGCTCCTTCGAAATACCGCTCGCTGCCAAAAAGCTCGCCGAGAGCGGGAAGTACGACGCTGTTTTGGCCCTTGGTGCGGTGGTTAGAGGAGAAACCAAGCACTTCGATCTCGTTGCAAACGAAGTTGCCAAGGGGGTTGCAAACGCTTCGCTCCAGACGGGCGTCCCCGTTATTTTTGGCGTGATAACAGTTGAAGATGAGCTTCAGGGCCTGAACAGGGCGGGGATAAAGAGCAACAAGGGCTTCGAGTACGCGATGGCAGCTCTTGAGATGGCCAACCTGATGAAAAAGCTCAAGGGCTGATGGCCAGCCCCCAACCGTTTTCTTTTTCCACCACCCCTATGGCCAGCACCGGATGGGCGAACTCCAGCCTTAAGACTTTCTCAGCCAGTTCTTCGGCATTCGAAAAGCTCAGCTCCAGCTCTTCAATGCCATCAACGTTGTACGTTGCGGTAAAGAAGGCCTTCCCTTCTTCCAGCTTAATGGCTTTAACCCAGAGCTCTTCTCTGCCAACGAAGCCGAGCCAGCCCCTAGCTTTCCCGCACTCCACTATGGCAGCTATCCTCGGTGTGCTGTAGTCATCACGCTCGTAGTCGAAGGCGTCGAGGACATGGATCAACGCTTTTCTCGGGCTTTCCTCTTCGAGAGCCTGGGCTATAAAGACCGTCTGCAGCCCGTTGCTCACGACCGCATAGTTTTCGAGCAGCTTCACAACGGGATAGCTCACGTAGGGGTTGTCAGTCTCGGTCTGGTTGGCTATGTAAATTTCGTTTCCCCGAATAACCGCCCTCCTGTTAGGGAATGAGCGGGAGTTCAGGCGGTAGAAGGCGAAGGGCCTGTCGTTGGTTAGGCCCACTCCAAGCATTCTCCCGACGTACCTCAAGTTACCACCTCCTCAAGCCTGTCCTCCTCTAGGGCGAGCTTAATCTCGCGCGCTATCCTCTCGCCCATGAGCATCGGCCTCTCCCAGTAGAGGGCCGAGTACCAGTGTTTGGCATTGCTGCCGCCGTCTATGCGCGAGGCGAAGCCTATGCAGCGAAATTCACCATCGTAGGCGAAGTGGAGAGCGAAGGGACCTATGATGCCGGGAGGTTCAAGCTCCTCCATGGCCTTGACGAAAGCCAATCCGTAATCGTAGAGCACTGGAATGAGCGACTCCCTCAGCGCTACGGCCTTGTTTCCCGCTATGGTGTATGGGAGGGTCCTGAAGGGCCGCCTCTTGTTTGCGTCCGCGATGACCAGGCGCTCATCAACGCCAAAGAGCTCCAAACGGTTTAAAATTGGCGAATAGAAGAAGTGGACGTAGAGGTAAACGCCGTCTGTGAAGCGTTCAATCCTGTAGGGTTCGCTCAGGCCTTTGATCTTCTCCTCCAGTTCATAACCGTAAGCCAAGAAGTGTCCGCTTCCGCCCCTCGGTCCCTCAAGGCGGACAAAGTAAAGCTCGTCTGGCTTAGCCTCTTCGGGCTCGATGACTTCAACCGTCGGAATGCCGGCCTTTTTAAGGACCCTATCCTGGAGTTCAAAGCTGGTTTCCCACTTGAGGAAACGCTTGTTGCCGAAGAACTTAGTATTTGCTTTCTCGATGGCCTCTATACCAAGGTAGGCCACGAAAGAGCCGTGGGGTACGACGATGCCGTCATCACCGAGTACTTCCCTCATGTTTTCCGTTACGACGATTTCATCGACGGGCGGGATGGAGGAGTAGAAGGCCTTTCTATTCGGTTTGACGTAGAGCCTCGTTCTGAAGCCCTCTCTCTTTGCCCCCATGAGTATCTGAAGGGAGGAGTGGGAAGCTATGGTGGAGATTATCATTCTACCACCTCCAGGAGCTCTTCCTGGCTCAAAAGCCTTCCGCTCTTCATAACGCGCATCGTGTCGCCGCTGAGCTCGTCTATCACCAGAAGCTCTCCATTCAGCCTGCCGAACTCCAGCTTGAAGTCTATTAGCTCAAGCCCCTTTGCGGAGAAGAACTCCGCCAGGATTTCGGCGACCCTTTTCGTTACCTCCTTCATTTCCTCCAGCTCCCCTTCGCTCGCTATACCGAGCCGTAATATTGCTTCTTCGGTTATGAGGGGGTCGCCGAGCGAGTCGTCCTTGAGGGTGAACTCGACTATTCCCAGCTCTTGGAGGGACTCCACCCATCCGTTGTATCTCCTGAGAAAGCTTCCGTAAGCCTTGAAGCGGTATATAGTCTCCAGCGGAATCCTCTCTGCCTTCAGAAAGCGCGCCCTTCTCTCGTCAATCCGCTCGACGAAGTGGGTCCTTATCCCGTTCCTTTCCAGCAGGCTGAAGAAGAACTCCGTCTGCCTGAGAACCGCACTCCCCTTGCCGGGCCTCTCGCCTATCACCTCGTTGCCACCCGTGTCCTCTCTGCCGTCTTCGCCCAGCAGGGAGTCCTTGAAGTAAAAGACTAGATACGGGCCATCCTCGTAAACGTCCTTCGTCTTACCGCGGTAGATGAGCCTCACTCGGCCTCACCCTTCCTCAGCATGTCGTTGATGAGCTTTATCGCGCATAAATCGCCGCACATGGAGCATGCCTCGGTCTTTGTCGGTCTCTCCTTCCTTATCTCGACGAACATCTCCTTGTCCTCGCTGAGTTCGAACTGCTTCGCCCAGTTCAGCCTTCCCCTCGCAAGGCTCATGAGGTAATCCTTCTTAAAATCGGCCTCGAAGCGCGTTAGATTGACTGCGTGAGCGGCTATCCTGGCAGCTATAACCCCCTCCCTCACGTGCTCGGGGGTCGGGAGGCCGAGGTGCTCCGCTGGGGTGACGTAGCAGAGGAAGTCAGCCCCGTTTAAAGCGGCTATTGCTCCGCCTATGGCCGCCGTGATGTGGTCGTAGCCTGGGAAGACGTCGGTAACTATCGGACCCAACACATAGAAAGGAGCGTTATCCGTGGCGATCTTGGCCAGCTTCACCTGCGCCGCTATCTGGTCTATCGGAACGTGGCCGGGTCCTTCAACCATGGTCTGAACTTCTGCCTCTCTGGCTCTCCTAACGAGCCTTCCGAGGGTGTAAAGCTCGGCTATCTGCAGTTCGTCGCCAGCATCGGGCAGTCCGCCAGGCCTCAACCCGTCGCCAAGGCTTAGGACGACGTCATACTCCCTGGCGAGCTCAAGGAGGTAGTCGTAGTTCTTGTAGAGGGGGTTTTCCTCGCCCCAGTGGAGTATCCACGCCGCGAGAAAAGTTCCGCCGCGGGAGACCATGCCGACAATCCTCTTGGTTCTCTTCATCTTCTCGACGACCTCTTTCGTAACTCCAACGTGTATCGTCGTGTAGTCAACGCCGTCCCTGAAGTGATTCTCCACAGCCCTCCACATGTCGTCCTCGGTCATCTCGATGATGGCATTTCCTTTGGCCAGCATCTCCTCGGCGGCCTGGTAGATGGGAACGGTGCCGATGGGAACGTCTACAGCCTTCATTATGCGCTTTCTTATTTCATCGAGGTCGCCGCCAGTTGAGAGATCCATTATGGTATCGGCGCCATATTTGACCGCGATCTTGGCCTTCTCTATCTCGGCCTCGACGTCTACTATGTCGCGCGAGGTGCCTATGTTGGCGTTGACCTTGACGCGGACGACTTCACCAACCGCAACGGGCTTAACCCAGTCGTGCCTCACGTTGCGGAATATGACGGTGTGGCCTTTGGCGACGCTTCTCCTCAGCTTTTCAGGGCTTATACCCTCGCGCTCCGCTATGAACTTCATTTCCTCCGTAATTACCCCGCGCCTAGCTTCCTCCAGCTGGGTCATTGCCACCACCGTGTATAACAAAGTTTTTAAATTTCAAAACTCAGTTTTTAGTGAGCCTTAAAAGGTTTTTGGAGCGCTCAACTGAAAACTTTTTGAAGTCGTATATGGTATCAACTATTGAGGTGACTTTATGAAAAGAGTTACAGTAGTTCTTCTTCTGATACTTGCCATGGTGTCAGCGTCGGTCTTTGCCGCCTCCCAGGTTCCCGCGGAGTCCACCGAATACTACGGGGTGAGGGTTGACTACTACAGGAGCTTTATCTTCGAGCCCTCTTTCGAGGTCAAACTCCCAACGGACGATTATGCATCGGTCTCCGTCTCAGCCCTAATGCCGAATGGCTCGTTAAAGTACCTGGGCACTTATTCGGGCAAAGGCAAAATCTCAATAGACTTCCACAGGGTACTTTACGCCATGCGCGAATGGAACAGTTACCTGAGAGCAGAAGGCATCAAACCTGAGAGTGTTAAACCTTCACTGCTTCTGCTGGGGACTACGGTTGATAGAGACGGCAATCTAAACTACTTCATGAAAACTGTTCCTCTCAACATTGGTAGAATCGTGTCTGGAATGAGAGTTAAAGTCCAACTCGATAATTCGGCATCGGGCAGGCTTTATAGCAGGAGAGAAGTTGAGAAAATTCTCCGTGCTCCCGGGAAAATGGCCCCGAGGGGGATTACAGGGGCATCCTCAAGAGAATCATCTCTCCTAGAATCTTCATGTTCACCCCCGTTCTATGAGGGTGGTGATCGAACATGGTACTGCTTTGAGTGGTTCCACGAGAAGACATTGGGAAGGGCCAGCATCATTCCAGTGGCGGCTTTCCAAGTGACTGGCGATATCGATAGAATAAACGACATTACACTAACTTTGGATTACAGCATGGTCGTTACCAGAAATGCGGAGCTGGCTTTTTCTGCAGTTGGGGCTATTGAGAGAGGCAGTGTCGGCGGTTCAGTGGAGGGAAAGATCCTTGGTTATTCATACACAATAGATAGAAGCTCACTCAGAATTCCAAAGTCTGAAGTTACAATCTGGGGACACGAGCTTGTATCGCCTTCTGTTATCGGTGTGGGGCTTAGGGGAAGTGCTGTATTTTCTAAGTACAGGCTCTACAGAGTAGACTATGTCAACGGGAAAGTCTGGAACAAGAAGCCCCTAGACACTTACGCTTATGTGGTTCTTGGAAAACCTGATGAAAAGGACATGCGTTTAAGGAAATTCGTTGAACCAGGATGGCCAAGAAATAGCGGTGGGCCAATGAGCAGAACTATGTGGTTCGTACACAGGTACTGGAAAGAGGCCGTTACTGAATCAAATGATGGTCATCTTAACCTCAGAACATTCTCCATTTGGAAGGAATTAGATACTCTGCCTATATTCTCGGCTTCGTCTCCGGTTCTCGGTGTTATTAATGCTGGGGACTCAGAAATTTCGCCAATAACTCTTGCTATTGGTCTCGGACTAACTAAGGAATCAGAGGGATTATCTCTGGTTACTGTGGATATATCCATTAAAGATAACAGCGAATACGTGAACACTCCGGTGAAAGCGACGATATACTCCAGCAAGGTTAGGCTTGAGTACAAGGGCAGGAAATATCCCCTCACGGGAATGTTCGGAGATATCTTCATACCTGGGAGTTCAGGATACAATCCTCCCTGTGATCCACACAAGAGGTACTGTCCCACAGAGAATCCTGAAAACCCAACAGATCATTGATTTCCGCTCTTTTTGATTTTATGATCCTCTTAGCTCCTTCTGTAGGTTTATGGCCTAAAGCTGATTTTTAAAACCCGTTTATAACAAAGTTTTTAAATTTCAAAACTTAGTTTTGAGTGCGGCTTAAAAGGTTTTGGGTGATGGAGATGCTGAGGGAGATGGAGATAAGCAGGGCGATAATAGAGGCCTACACGGAGGAGCTTCTTGAGAGTTTGAGCCTTGACGTGGCGATAGTCGGCGCGGGCCCCTCCGGAATGGTCGCCGGCTACTACCTCGCCAAGAACGGGGCAAAGGTTGCGATATTCGAGAAGAAGCTCTCAATCGGCGGCGGAATTTGGGGCGGTGCGATGGGCTTCAACAGGATAGTCGTTCAGGAAGAAGCTAAAGAAATCCTCAACGAGTTTGGAATAACGTACAAGCCCTTCAAAAACGGTCTCTACGTCGCAGACGCGATAGAGACCGCAACCACAATAGCGAGCCAGGCCGTTAAAGCCGGCGTGCGCTTCTTCAACATGATTGAGGTTGAGGATTTGGTCCTGAAGGACGACCGCGTGGCCGGGGTTGTAATCAACTGGACGCCGATTCTCATGACGGGCCTCCACGTGGACCCGCTCACCGTCGAGGCGAAGTTTGTAATCGATTCGACGGGCCACGGGGCGCAGATAAGTCAGCACCTCGTTAAGAGGGGCCTCATTGAGGTTCCCGGCGAGGGGCCGATGTGGGCCGAGAAGGGGGAGGAGCTGACCGTTAAACACACGCGGGAAATCTTCCCGGGCCTCTACGTCACCGGAATGGCCGCAAACGCAATAAGCGGTGCCCCGAGAATGGGCCCGATATTCGGCGGCATGTTCCTGAGCGGGAGGAAAGCGGCCTTCGAAATTCTCGAAAAGCTGGGGAGGGGTTGAGATGGAGTGGGTTGGAGACGCCCTCAGAAAAGTGAGAGAGAAGAGGCCCCTCGTCCACAACATCACCAACTACGTAGTCATGAACGAGACCGCCAACGCCCTCCTCGCCCTTGGGGCGTCACCGGTTATGGCGCATGCCCTTGAAGAGGTCGGGGAGATGGTATCCATAGCGGATTCGCTTGTGATAAACATAGGCACCCTCTCTCCCCCCTGGATAGCCTCGATGGAAAAAGCAGTTAAAGCGGCTTCCGAGCTTGGAAAGCCCGTTGTGCTCGACCCCGTCGGAGCAGGGGCGACGAAACTGAGGACATCAACCGCCATGAAGCTCCTTGAGATGGGCGATATCTCCGTTATCAGGGGAAATTTTGGGGAGATTTCTGCCCTCCTCGGAGAGCACGGGAAGACGAGGGGCGTTGATTCCGCCGAATACTCCCTTGAGTCTGCGAGCCAGCTCGCCGAGAGGGCCGCCGGGGAGTTCGGAACGGTCGTGGCGGTGACAGGTCCGGTGGACTTTGTAAGCGACGGAAAAAGGACCTATGTCGTGGAAAACGGCCATGAGCTCCTTGGGAATGTCACCGGAACGGGGTGTATGGCAACCGCTATCACCGGGGCATTCCTTGCGGTAGAGGAGCCCCTGAAGGCGGCGGTCTCGGCCCTCGTGACCTTTGAGGTCGCGGCGGAGCTTGCGAGCGAGGCCAAGTACCCGGGCACGTTCCACGTTAAGCTCTACGACTACCTCTACGCCATAGACCCAGAGACTGTAGTCAGGATGGCGAAGGTAAGGGGGGTTTGAGTTGGGGCTCCGCAAGGCCCTCCGCCTTTATGTTATTACAGCCCGCGGGGATAGGGAGGAGGTTCGGCGCGTCAGGGAGGCCCTTGAAGGAGGCGCCACATCAATCCAGCTCAGAGCAAAAAGTGTTACCGCAAGGGAAGCCTATCTCGCGGGAAGGGAGATAAGAAAGCTGACCCGGGAATATGGGGCCCTCTTCTTCGTTGACGACAGGATAGACCTGGCCATTGCCCTCGATGCGGACGGTGTTCAGCTGGGGCCTGGAGACATACCAATAGAGGTGGCAAAGAATGTTGCGCCCAACCTCATAGTGGGTGCCTCCGTTTACAGTGTGGATGAGGCCCTGAAGGCGGAAGAGCTTGGGGCCGATTATCTGGGAGCGGGGGCGGTTTTTTCAACCCCCACAAAGCCGAAAGCCCGGGTATTGGGGCTTGGGGGCCTCAGGGAGATAGTCAAAAGGGTCAGCATTCCTGTGGTTGCCATAGGGGGAATAACCCAGGAGAACGCGGGGGAGGTCATGAAGACGGGTGTGGACGGCGTGGCGGTCATCTCCACCGTTATGTGTGGCCCCGACGTCAAAAAAGCCACTCAAGAACTGAAAAACGTTGTTGGGGGTGTTTGACATGGCCGTCTTGATAATAGCGGGCCTCGACACCGGCGGTGGAGCGGGTCTAAAAGCGGACATCGAGACGGTCTCGGCTTTAGAGGAGCACCCGCTCCCGGTTCTCACTTCGGTTACCTACCAGAACCCGGGGGAAGTGAAGGACTATCACCCCCTCCCCCCTGAGGTAGTACGGGAGCAGATACGGGCCGTTAGGGGGCATTTCGATATCAAGGCAGTCAAAGTGGGCATGCTTGGGAGCGGGGAGATAGCCAAGGTCGTCGCCAAGGAGACGGAGGGCTTAACAAGGGTCTTCGACCCAGTGATGGCTTCGAGCACCGGTGAGAGACTCATTGACGACATTGAGTCGCTCAAGGTCCTCGTGGAGGGCTCAATAGTTACCCCAAACGTCCCGGAGGCCGAAGCTCTAAGCGGTCTTAAAATCCACTCCCTCGAGGATATGAAGGAATCCGCCAGGTTCATCGCCCAAACTCTGAAAGCTGAGGCGGTAATCGTCAAAGGCGGCCACCTGAACCTAACCGATCTCCTCTACTGGCGGGGAGAGTTCTTCAAGTTTCCCGGGGAAAGGGTTGGGGGCTTCACCCATGGGACGGGCTGTGCATTCTCCTCGGCCTTGGCCGCTTTTCTGGCGAAGGAGTTTGAGCTTCCAGAGGCAGTGAAAAATGCTAAGAGCTTCGTCGAAGGCGCCATAGGGTTCTCAAAGGCCGAAGCAAAGGCAGTCAATCCACTCTGGAAGCTCCAGAGGGACACTTACCGCTGGAGGGCGAGGGAAGAGCTTGAGAAGGCCATTGAAGAGCTGGTGAAGCTCGGTGAGAGGCTCAACCCTCACGTTCCAGAAGTCGGGACGAACTTCGCCTTGGCAACCCCCCTCGGCGAGGTCTTCGCCGTCAAGGGCAGAATCGTCCGCTACGGGAAAACGGTTAAGCCCGTTGGCCCGGTGGAACTTAACGCCAGCGACCACTTGAAGAGGGCTTTGCTTAAGATGCGCGAGTTCTACCCAGAAGTCCGGGCCGTCCTGAACCTGCGCTATTCGGAAGGGCTGATAGCGCGGGCTAAAAAGCTCGGCCTAGCGGTTTCCTTCTACGACAGGCGGGAGGAGCCTGAGGAGGTAAAGAGGGCCAAGAGAGGAACGATGGAATGGGGCATAGAAACTGCCGTAAGAAGGGCAGAAAAAAGGCCCGACGTAATATACCACCTCGGGGACTGGGGCAAGGAGCCAATGGCCCTAATCTTTGGAAGGGACGCGCAGGAGGTGGTGGAGAGGGTCAAGGTTCTACTTTCTCCCTCTCCTCGATGAAGACCCTCACGTGCTCCGGCGCTCTCTCCTTTATCTCCTCAGCCAGCTCCGGCCGCTCGAAATAAATTTTGAGGAGAACCTTTCCCCTGCGCCACCGGTTTTCGATTCTTTCCGCCGTTCTCAGAGCGGCCTCGTGAAGTCCGGAGTTAATAAGCGCTATGGCGGCGGAATGGTACGCCTCATCGCTTCCGATTTCCTCCGCCAGTTTCAGCCCCTCGTCGTAGAGTCCTCCCCAGGTAATCCTGTAAACCAGATGTGCCATAGCTTTCCCCCTGTATTCCATGGGCAAACTGCGGTAGAACTCCTCCACCACACTGAATGGCACTTCGGAGCCTATCTCAAAGACCGCCGTGAGGAAATGGTTTGGATTCCTGAGAGTTGATATCACCTCCAGCGCACCATCAACGCTGTCCCTGGCAAGGAGCATTGAAGTCAGCCGAGAAATCTCCTCCACCTCCCAGGGGGCGTAGGCAGGGGGTAAGGCATCGATGTCGACCGGGTGAGCGTCAAGCAGGAGGCGCAGTAAAGCTTTGGCCCGGCCGAGAATCCGGGGGTAGTTTGAGTAGCCGAAACGGAGGAGGGTTTCCCTCATTGCCTCCATATCTCTAACTGCCATTGCGATGAATCTAACCGTGCTGTCGAGCCACTCATCGACCGGAACTTCATCGTACACCCACTGGTGCGGGCCGTACCATTCCAGCGAGAGGACGTGGATTCTCTCACCGTCCGGAACAAGATGGAGGCCTATGAAGGGATCGTAGGAGCCGAGGTCAAGTACCGAATGCTCGTCGAAGAACGGCTCTAGGTTTCCCCCTGTGAGGGCGCGGAGGTAGGGTGAATCATCAACGCGCCCCGTCCGGAGTTCGATTGGTTCGGCGGAGCCACTAATTCCAAGGAGGGAGAAATTGAAGGCCGCCATCTCCTCAGTGGCTCTCAGAATGCCGCAGTCTGCCGAGAAGAGGGGCACTTCTCTGCCGATCAGAATGTAATCCCTATCCTGCAAAATCGATGAGCGGTAATATTCAATGTCCCCACTCTCCAGGAGTCCCTTAAGATTATAAAGGAGTGTCCCCCTGTCAATCCCAAACTTCCAGTTTACTTTCATAGCCGACCACCTTGAGGAGAAGCCTGACCGGGGCTGTATTGCGCAGGAACTCCCGCTCCAGTCCCAGTGGAGAGTACCTTTCCCACAGCTCTTCCATATCCCACGGAAACGGCCCGAGGAGAAAGTCCATTATCTCCTTCTGCACCCCGCTGACTGGGATTTCTCTTCTATCACCGTCTCCAACCGCAACGAGAACGCCATCCTTGACCTCAAAGGCCGTCCTATCTCCAGTACCGAACTCGTGAACGAGCCTTCCTCCTCTGACTCTGCCAGAGAGCTTTACACCTGTGATGTTGGCTATCTCCTGCGCGTCTCTGAACCTTCCGTCAATCCACGCGAGGAGGCAGAGCAGGCCCTCAACGAAGCCGAGGTAATCGGCCCGGCCCTTCACCACGACCCACCTACCGAGGGAGAACTCGACCTCCGCCTTAGGCTTGGCACATTCCCTAAGCCGGTAGCCTAGGCCCGGTGAGAAGAGCTTTCCCACGAAATCGTTCTCGTCCCTCGTCGCCTCGTCCACGATGGCCTCCAGTGCGGCCTTC
This sequence comes from Thermococcus celericrescens, assembly GCF_001484195.1. Lineage (NCBI taxonomy): Archaea > Methanobacteriati > Methanobacteriota > Thermococci > Thermococcales > Thermococcaceae > Thermococcus > Thermococcus celericrescens. Next base: position 18,355 of record NZ_LLYW01000007.1, on the reverse strand, counting down.
TTTATACACTCTTGTGGGTTGTCATCATCTAGCACGGCTCTGATTTCCACTCTCATACGATTTAAAGTTGGAACTGACCTTTTAAATTTTCCGGTTATATTGGAAGCCCCGGAATCGGACCGTGGATAAGTCTAAGCAGGCCCACGAGAACCGGCTGGTGGAGGAGGTAAATAACCAGCGTGTGCCTGCCCGCGAAGGTTATGAAGTGGATCGCGGGACTCTGCGGCAGGGAAAGATGCATTTTTCTTGTTCCTCCGGGGTAGAAAACGCTCCCAGCGGTCATTCCCAGGAGGTACACCCCGAACCAGGGAAAAATCGGGAAATAATCGGGGGCGAAGTAGTTCTCGGGCGTAATGCCCAGGGGGAGGAGCCAGAGGCCGTCGTGGAGGTTGCTTACCAGGAGGTGGCCGAAGAGGAAAAAGAAGGCCCAAAAGACGTTCTTCCTGCTAAAGCGATAGAAAGGAACCGCCAGCAGGGTAGCCACGCCGAGGAAGTGGAGGATTCCAAAATGAATCGTCATTTCGCCCGGGAGAAGGGAGGTGACGAGGGTTATGAGCATACCAAGGCCGAAGAGCTTGAGAAAGCGTCGGAAATACTTCCTGTATGGTTGGGGGTTTCTCTTTACCGTTCGGGAATAGCTTATCCAGAATGAGAGACCCGATGTGAAGACGAATATCGAGGCGGTGGCAACCGCGAAGGAAAACCAGAACGTACGGTGCCCGGAGTAGTTGAGGAAGAGCCAGAGGTCTGTGACAAAGTTTGAGACCACCATCATCGTTATTCCGATACCGCGCAGGAGATCAACCTCCCAGTACCGGCCCTTCAGGTACACTTCGGCGCCGAGCATAAGGTCTCTTGGGACTGATCCCTAATATCCATTTCGCCTATAGGAGGACACATAGGACGTCGAAGAGCACCGAGCCGAGCCAGTGAAGGAGAAAGCTGGGGAGAAAGCTCTCGGCCCGAAGGTCGAGCTTGGCGAAGACTATTCCCGCCACGAACGAATAGGGAACCTCTATGCCTGGCTTTCCAACGTGGACGAGGGCGTAGGGAACATCCTGCGCCAGAATCCCGAGCCACTCGTTCCTCTTCGCAAGGGGAAAGAGTAGTATTCCCCTGTAAAACGCCTCGTGGGCGAACATTATGACCCCAACGGCCAGCTCCTTGACGATGAAATCAAGCGGTCCCGAGTATTCAAATATTGGATAGTACTCCTTCATCGACGGGATTGTCGTGCCGTAGAGGCTCAGCGGGATGGTGGCAATGAAAAGGAAAAGGGCCCACCGATACTCAGAAAGCCTGCCCGCCTGAACCCCCAGCTCCCCCCGTTCGAAGCCTAGGGCATACGCCAAGACTAGGGGGAGGGCAAAGTAGAACAGGAGGTTGTAGCCCGCCCAGAGGAAGAGCCCGCCGCCGCTGTAGCGGACTGCGAGGATAAATGGTATTGAGAGTGCATAGAGAACGTACGGGTTGCGTCTGAGTTTCATAGTGACACTCACACCATGAAGCTTATCTGGACGTTGTTTGCGTACCTCCTTATCTCTATGCCCCGGTTCGTGAACACTATGCCTATTTCAAGCGGTCTCTTTGGATTGGCCCTTCTGATGACCCTTATGCCAACCTCCGTTCCAATCCGGTCCTTGTTGAGACGGTTCATGTAGGAGTAGAGGAGGGTGAGGAAGTTCCTGTAGTCCTGCATCTCCTCAAAGAACTCCTTCTGCTCCGGATTTAGCCGGGGGTATATGTATCTGTGGAAAAACCAGTCAAAAGAGCTCCGTGTTTCAGTCGCGTATGCAAAAAGCAGCTTATAGAACTCCATGTTCTTGTTGCCGAACGAGGAGTCTATACCTGTTATGGCCCTTCCGAGGTAGCTGGATGCCTCGCTTAATTTCATATTTATCAGCGTCAGCTCCATGTCTCCCCCGCGGAGGCCCATCTGAATGTACCTGTCCGCTCCAAAGTCCATGTAGATTGTGCTGTAGAAGAGAATCAGCCTCCGCGGACGGTAGTTCATCTGCTGAAGAATCCGACGAAGGACATCGCCCAGCCTGTTCAGCTGTCTGGGGTCGCCTATCATGAGGGCCTCTATTCCCATGATGCTGTCCTGAAGGGCCACATCATTATCAAGCCAAAATTCAATCTCCCTCCGCCATCCGGGCATGTTGTATCTGTTGAGAACCTTCAGGTCCACGATGGAGACGGGAACCTCCTTTTGAATCCTTCCGAATCTCCTCTTGAAAATCACCACCGGATGATACCCCGTCGAAGGGTTGAGACGGGAGACCGGGATTTCACTCACCTTACGAAGGGCCAGCAACGCACTCCGAATCTTTGGAACGTCATCTTTAACGAATTTTGAGCCGAGGTCTTCCAGCAGTATCCTAAGCCTCTCCTCGCTGACCATGCACCACACCAGAATAGATATAAAAAGAAGGGATTAAAAACCTCACTCCGAGTCCTCGGCCGTGGACTCGCCCTTCTTCTCCTCGGCCGCCTTGGTCTTCTTCTTGCTGGTGGTCTTCTTGGTCGTCGTTCTCCTGGTCTTCCTGCCCTTGGTGCTCTTTCTGGAGGTGCTCTTCCGGGTGGTCTTCTTTTTGGTCTTCTTCTCGGTCTCTTCCTTCTTCTCGGCCGCCTCGGTCTCCTCGGCCTTTTCACTGGAGGGTTCCTCGGCCTCCGCTACCTCCTTTTCCTCGACCTTGGTCTCGCCCTCCTCGGTCTTCTCAACGAGGGGCTCGCTGACCTCTTCCTCGAGCTCCACAACTTCCTCGCTCTTCTCCTCGGGCGGCTTGAGGAGCTCGTCAACGCCCGGCTTGAAGTTGACCTCCTCGTAGCCGATGAACTTGAGGTCGCTCTCAAGGAGTATCTCTCCGAGGACAAGGGTGTTCCTGTCAAGCCCAGCGTTGCTGAAGTCCACGGTAACGTCCTTCTCGCCAACCTCGATGATGACCTTTCCGGTGTCCACCCGGGGCATGCGGAGCTCTATCAGGGCCTTGACCTTCTCTATCGGATCCTCAATCTTCTCAACAACCTCTGCCTCGTAGATGAGGTGCTTGCCGGCGTAGGGGTGGTTGAAATCAACCCTCACGCGGCCACCGCTGACGGTGAGGACGCGGCCCTTGAGCTTCCTGCCGCCCTCGGTCTCGATCTCAATGGGCATTCCCGGGAACGGGTAGATGCCCTGCCTCCTGAACTGGCCGAGGGTGAAGGTCTTGATGAGCTTGGGGTCGCGCTTTCCAAAGCCCTTCTCGGGCGGAACTATTATCTCATACTTCTTTCCGACCTCGAGGCCCTCAAGCTGCTCGTCGAGGCCGCTGAGAACGTGACCGGCGCCGACGGCTATCGGAACCGGGCCGTAAATACCGTTCTCGTTGTAGATTCCGGCTTCCTTGGCAACCTCCTCGTAGGTGGTGTCAAAGACCTCGCCGGTCTCCTTGACCTTTCCGGTGTAGTGAAGCCTTATGACGTCTCCCTTCTGAACCTTCATCATCGTAACCTCCTTTTTCCTGCTCTACCCCGGATTGAAAGGGTTACTTTTTAAGCTTTTGCCGGTGGCTGTGCACACACACCTCCCGACTTCCAAAAAAGAGCGGGCCGCGTACACAAATCTGGCCATAATGAAGGCGATAACCTAATAAAAGGGCTTCGCGAAGTTCCCCCGGTGGTGAGAAGATGGCCATAAGAGTGTACAACACCCTGACAAAGCAGAAGGAGGAGTTCAGGCCTTTGAGAGACGGGGAGGTCAGGATGTACGTCTGTGGGCCAACGGTTTACGATTACACTCACCTCGGCCACGCCAGAACCTACGTGGCCTTCGACGTTATCCGGAGATACCTTGAGCACCGCGGCTACAGCGTTCTCATGGTTATGAACTTCACCGACATCGACGATAAAATCATCCGCAGGGCGAATGAAACCGGCGAGGATCCGAGGGAGCTTGCCGAGAGGTTCCTCCGCCTCTTCCTTGAGGACATGAAGGCCCTGAAGGTCAAGCCCGCCGACGTCTATCCGCGCGTCACAGAGCACATGGACGACATTATAGAGTTCGTGAGGAAGCTCCAGGAGAAGGGCTACGCCTACGAGGGAAGCGACGGCGTGTACTTTGAGGTTCAGAGGTTTAAGGACTACGGAAAGCTGAGCGGGATAAAGCTCGAGGAGCTCAGGAAGGGAGCACGCGTCGAGCCCGGCGAGGGCAAGAAGAATCCCGAGGACTTCGCCCTCTGGAAGAAGGCGAAGCCCGGAGAGCCCAAATGGGAAAGCCCCTGGGGGGAGGGAAGGCCGGGCTGGCATATCGAGTGCTCCACGATGAGCACCAAGTACCTCGGCGAGAGCTTTGACATCCACGGCGGCGGCAACGATCTAATCTTCCCGCACCACGAGAACGAGATAGCCCAGACCGAAGCCTGCACAGGGCACGAGTGGGTCAAGTATTGGCTCCACACCGGCTTCCTGATGGTGAACGGGGAGAAGATGAGCAAGAGCCTCGGCAACTTCGTGACTATCAGAGAAATGCTGGAGCGCTACGACCCAGAGGTTATAAGGCTCTTCATCCTCCAGAGGCACTACCGCTCACCGCTCGACTACACTGAGGAGGGCATGGAGCACGCCAAGAACAACCTTGAGAGGCTCTACAACACCCTCGAGAACATCCGCGTGGCCATGGAGCGGGCCGATATAGCATTCAAGTGGGGCCAGGAAGAGTTCGAGGCCTACGAGGCGATAAGAAACGCGAGGGAGAAGTTCTACAGCGCCATGGACGACGACTTCAACACTGCCGAAGCTTTAAAGGCGGTGTTCGAGGCGAGCAACGCGGTCAACAGGTATCTAACGAAGGTTGAAAAGCCGAAGGAGAGCATCCTCCGCAAGGCGCTGGAGTTCTTCAGGATTGTAAGCGAGGTCTTCGGCATCTTCGAGGACTACTTCAGGCAGCAGAGGGCGGGCGAGGAGGAGGCCCTTATCCAGCTCCTCATTGACGTCCGCGCCCAGCTCAGGAAGGAGCGCAACTTTGCTTTGGCCGACAGAATAAGGGCAGAGCTCAGGGAGATGGGCATTCAGCTCGAGGACACCCCGCAGGGAACGGTTTGGAAGAGGGTTAAAGTCTAATTTCCCACATTTTTGTCATCTTTCAATCAAGGCCCCAGAGCAAAACACTTAAATACACCCTTCCCTCCGCTCAATTAAGGGAAATCCAATGAAGAAGTTTCCGGCTTATCTCGCTTCTTGGGACGACATAGAAAGGTGGGCAAAGGAAGGTGCCTGGAAGATTCTGGAGGACGGATGGAGACCGGATGTTATAGTCGGACTCGCCAGAGGAGGCTGGGTTGCAGCGAGGCTCTACTGCGACTACCTCGGCGTCAAAGACCTCGTCAGCCTTAAGGTCGAACACTGGGGCGTTACCGCAACCCCCGACGGCAAGGCCAAGCTCAAGTACGGCACCAGCTACGACCTGAGCGGCAAGAAGGTTCTCATCGTCGACGACATCAGCGACACGGGTGAGAGCCTGACGCTCGCCAAGAACTACATCGAGGGCAAGGGGCCGGCCGAGATAAGGGTCGCCACGCTCCTCACCATCAGGGGTTCGCGCTTCAAGCCTGACTACTACGGCGAGGAGATCGATTGGGCGTGGATAGTCTTCCCGTGGAACTTCGTTGAGGACATGATTAACCTCGTTGGCAACCTCCTTGAGGAGAAGGAAGCCTTAACCACCGATGAAATCATCGACCTGTTCAAGGAGCTCCACGGGATGGAAGTCCCGAAGGGCAAGCTTGAGGAAGCCCTCAGAATGGCGGAGCGCAGGAAAGTTTTTAAGTTCCGCGAGGGAGCCTGGCGCAAAGCCTGAGGGTGTGATAGATTGGACCGGGAAAAGAAGGTTCAGGAAATCAGGAACCACAGCGTTTACGCCAGGGAAATCTATGAAATGCACAGCGAGAGCATAGACGAGGTGCTCGAGAACTACGACGGTCTCAAAGAGGACTACCTCAACGACCACTCCCGCGCCCGCATCGTGAGGATCGTCTTCAACGAGGACAACGGTCTTCCGCTGGCGATAGAGTTCAACAGGAAGGACGACAGCTTCAAGGGCTTCACAATAGCTATCGGAAAGCCCCACATCAGGAGCAACGGAAACGGGAAGAAGGGAGAGAATCACGAGGTTCCTGAAGCCTCAGGCTGAACGTAGAACCCCATTTCTATTCCCTTTTCACTCCATATTTCGTAGCTGCTGAGGTAGTACGTCGGGTTCTGGAAGAGGGCCGTCAGGTTCCTGTTCTCCCCAGCCACCCAGACGATGTAGTTTCCCTGGTTGTAAGGGTTCCTCACGGCCATTATCACGGCGGTTCCCGTGATGTTGCCGAGTTCTCCCGTGATAACGGGGTCTTCCTCATTACTGGTTAGAACGTAGGAGTAGACCTCCCAGTCGGGGTTCCTCTCGAGAACCCAGTGGTCGTCTCCCACGGGCACAAAGCGAAGCGGAAAGCCCTCGTCCAGCTCATCGACGAGCGAGTTTGAGTAAGGCCCTCCGACCAGCACCAGGTTCAATCCCATGTCCTCGTCGGTGACGTTCACGTCCGCCTTGACCGAAACCTCCACCGTCCCGTCCCACTGGGAGTAAAAGACCCTGAGGTTCTCTGCTATGGCCTCGGCCGTCTCCCTGTCCCTCTCGACCCCCGAGGGGTCGGGGTTCTGGGTTCCGTAAACTACCACCACCCTACCTTCCACCGCACCCCTGTCGAAGGCCCTCAGCGGGGTCACCGGGACGCGCTCGCTGTAGAGCTTCCCGGCATTCTCAGGGGGAATCAGGGTTCTCAGATCCACGAGCATCTCGTCCACGTAGTCGTCAAGGGGAACGGAGTTCTGGACGCTCATTGCCGCGTACTTGCCGTAGAGCTGGAGCACCTCGTCTATCCAGAACTCGCCCCAGGCCCTCTGGAGCCACACCGCCAGAGCCGCGTAGTCGGGGTCCACGTTGGAGAGCGCGAAGTCCAGCCAGCCGTCGGCGAAGCCCTCGTATATCATGCCCGTCCTGTCCCAGAAGTGAATGTCGTAGCGCGCGAGGTAGGGCATGTCCCCCTCTATGGCCTCCTCCAGGTAGGCCAGCGCGTAGGCGTCGCCGTAGTTGGCGTAGAGGCCGGGCAGGGTAATGTCGTGGCCAAGCTCGTGGTAGACGAAGCCCAGGTAGATAAGCTCGTCGAGGCCCGTGTTGTTCACGTAGTCCATGTTAAGGGGCAGGCCGAACATCGTGTCCCTCGCCGTCTTGTAGCTCCAGGCCGTCCTCTGGGGGTCGCGCCTCACGAGCGGCACCATTCCCCCGGCCCCGTATATCTGGACGCCGTCCCTGACTGGGTTGAAGCTGTGGCCGTGTATTGCCACCAGGAACGGGTGCAGGAACTCGAAGCGAACGTTGGAAACGTCGGTGTAGCGGCCCATGAATTCATCCATCGGGAGAAGCGAGAGGGCGTTCTCGTATATCCCGAGGTCCTCCCAGTAGTAATCCTGGTGGGTTCTGTAAAAGGTCATGAAGTCGCTCTCCCTGGCGAAGTCTCTCAAAGCCTCGATGAAGTCGAGTGTCCAGGGGTCGCCGATGTTTCCCCAGGGCTGGAGCTCAGGCGGTTCCGTGCAGAGAAGGAGGTAGTATTCGGTGTAGTACAGCCTAAGGTCCCTCTCCGAGATGGAAGAGGTGTTTTCAAGGTGCTCCCGCAGCATCTGAACCGCGCGGTGGTTCCTGTAAGAGGCGAAGTACGAATCAACTTCATCGAGGTAGCCGTCGCGGTTTATGACGAAGGGATCGCTCCGGCCAAAGGCGAGGTAGTAGACCACGCTCAGCAGCTCCGAGTTGGGGCTTATCTCGACGCCCACCCGTTCGGTCACATTGTAGCCAGTCACCTGCGGCGCGGCCGCTCCGATGAAGAGCGTGAGGATTATTAAAGCCCACAGTCGCTTCATCACGACACCCGGTGGTATTTCGGCGGAGGATATTTAAAGCTTCCGACAGCTTTTAAAGCCCAACCGGAAGATAGGGAATTCGGGTGACCGAAAATGAGGGCGAGAGGATTGATTATCACACTCATCTTACTAACCGCGGCGGCCGGGCTCATCCCCTTCGCCGGAGCCTCGTCAGGAAAACCCCTCATAGTTACCAGCATAGCCCCGATTGCCTCAATAGTTCAGGACGCCTTCGGGGACTCCGTGGATGTGGTTTACATAATTCCCCCCGGCGCGGATCCCCACGAGTACCAGCTGACCGCGAGCCAGATCGAACTCCTGAGGAAAGCCGACGTGATAGTAACCACCGGCGGCCACCTGCCCGTGGAGAAGAAGATAGCCGAGCTGAAGGAGGAGGGAACAATAACTGGGGAGGCGCTTTTCCTCGATGACTACAAGCGCGAGGGCTTCCGCTATCTCCCCGAACACTGGTACAACGATAAGGACAACCCCCACGGGATATGGCTCGATCCCACCAACGCGCTGGCCGTGGCTAAGGCGACGGAAAAGGCTCTTGAAAGCGTTGATCCGGTACACTCAGACGTCTATGAGTCAGAATACAGGAGCTTTGAAGAAAGGGTAAATGCCATTGTCGAAGCATACCAAGCCCTCGCGGGCAAGAATCACACCGCTGTAATTCAGATGCCCTCAGACCAGTACGCGATTGAGTGGCTCGGGATAAAGGCGGTAGCGTCGATAAAGCCCGAGGAGGAAGTGCCCGCAATCGGGGTGGACGACCTGGTTCCAACAGCGAGGAAAGCAGACATCATCGTCTACGCCCTCGACAGCCCCGACCAGATGAAGGACGCGGCGAAGGAGCTCGCCGCCAAGAGCGGAAAGCCCTTCGCCGAGATAACGGTCTTCTGGAGCGACAGGCCCTACACGGAGGTTCTAATTGAGAACAGCGCGGCGGTGGTTAAGGCCCTCGGCGGCAGGCCGGGAGAAATCCTGCCGGTCCAGAGGGACGACGTGGAAAGGTACGTGGCGCTCTCCCTGGTCGTCGGCATCGTCCTTGGCGTCGCCCTGGGGGTCATACTCAAGAAATGATCGCCCTTCTTTTCCCCATTGTGGCCGTATTTTGCCATCGTGGAGGCAAATAAAAAGCAGAGAAAAAAATGAGTCACTCCCTCTTGTATGGCCTTCCGTCCCACTTCGGCGGCCTTGCCTTGCCGATGATGCCCGCGACCACTATCAGGGTCACGACGTACGGAAGGGTCGCTATGAACTGCCAGGGTATAGTTCCAGCCAGCCACGGGTTGTTCTGGATGTAGATGGCGAAGTTGTCGAAGAACCCGAAGAGGAACGCTCCTCCAAGTGCCACAACCGGGTTCCAGCCGCTGAAGACCATGTTGGCGAGGGCTATGAAACCCCTTCCCGCGGCAATCGTCTTGGTCACCGTTCCAAGCCAGTCAACGCTCAGGTATGCCCCTGCAACGCCCGCCAAAGCGCTCGCTATCAGTACAGCCGTGAAGCGGTAGAGCTCAACGTTTATTCCGAGCGCGTCTGCCGCCTCTGGGTTCTCACCGACAGCCCTTATCCTCAGTCCGAAGGGCGTCTTGAAGAGCACCCACCAGGCTATGATGGCTATCGCTATCGTTATCGGCACCATGGGGCTGAGCGAGTTTCCAAAGGCGTCCATCCACAGCGGACTAATCTGGGCGTTGCTTGGAACCTGGTGCTGGCCGGCGGTTCCCCAGTAGGCCCTTATTCCGAAGGCAACGGCACCAAGACCGAGGAGGTTGAGGCCTATACCAGGAATGACATGGTCGCCCTTGAGGTATACCGTCAGGACGCCGTGAAGGGCGCCGAAGAGCAGGCCGACGAAGGCCCCGCCAAGCAGTCCAACCCATCCGTTGCCTGCCATCTCCGCGAAGATTGCCCCGAAGAACGCCGAGAACATCAGGATTCCCTCGTAGCCGATGTTAACCACTCCTGCCCTTTCGCTTATCACCGCACCGATGCTCGTGAGGGCTATTGGAACCATCGCCGCCAGCGAGCCGAGGAGCAGGCTGATCACCATCGTCTCGTTCATGCCTCACCCCTCCTGAGGAGCTTTGAGAATATGTCCAGCAGGCCGGGCACGGCGACGGCTATGATGATGATTCCCTCGATGACCTTGACCATCTCAAGGGGAACGCCCGCGAACTGTTGCATCGCGGTTGCCCCTGCACTCAGCGCGCCGAAGAGTATTCCCGCGAAGATTATGCCGAGCGGGTGGTTCCTGCCGACGAGGGAGACGCCTATTCCGTCGAAACCGTAGCCGTAGACGTTGGCCAGTCCCTGGGTTATCGCGTAGCTCGGCGGTGTCCCCATGACTATTCCGGCCCCGGCCAGTCCGGCCGTCATTCCGCCTATGACGAAGGACCATATCGCCGAGCGTTTGGGGTTGATTCCGCCGTATTCCGCCGCCCTCGGGTTCTGACCGCTGGTTCTGAGCTCGTATCCAAGTTTGGTGTGCCACATGACGATGAAGATGACCACAGCGGAGAGGATTGCTATGATAAAGGCCCATGAAAGGCTCGTGCTCTTTACGAGGAGGGGAAGCCTCGCGCCCGGTGGAATTGAAAGTGTGCTGTTGGGGTCCTTGGGGTTGTAGTAGACGCTCACGGCGAGCCAGCTCACTAGGAAGAAGGCAATCCAGTTGAACATGATGGTCGAGATGACCTCGTGCACTCCCCGGTAGACCTTGAGAACGGCCGCCGGGAAGGCCCACAGGGCTCCAATGAGCAGTCCCGCGAGGAGGCCCGCTATAGGGTTCTGGAGGTACTGGGTGACTATTATAGCCGCTATCGCACCGAAGTAAACCGTTCCCTCGGCACCGATGTTGAATAAGCCCGTTCTTGCCCCGATGGCGAAGGTGAGGGCGGTCAGTATCAGCGGGGCGGACTTGCTGAGGGTTTCGGCTATCCCATCGGTCGAACCGAGGGAACCCATTATCAGCCAGTAATAGGCCGAGGTTGGGCTGTAGCCGCTGAACCACAGCACGAGTGCACCTATGAACGCGCCTATAAGTATCGCGAGCACGCTCTCGGCAATGGGCTTGACGTAACCCCTAAGATCACCCTGGAGGCTCATGCCTTAACACCTCCCATCATGAGTCCGATCTGCTCCTCGGTTACCTCGTCCGGCTTGACTATCCCCATGAACTGGCCCTCGTACATTATCGCCATCCTGTCGCTGAGCTGCAGAACCTCGTCGAGGTCAGCCGAGACGAGCAGAACGGCCTTGCCCTCGTTCCTGAGCCTCACGAGGTAGTTCCTGATGTACTCCGTCGATGCAACATCAACACCCCTCGTCGGCTGTGCCGCTATGATGAAATCCGGCCTCTTGCTGACCTCCCTCGCCGCTATGAGCTTCTGCTGGTTTCCTCCGCTCAGGCTCTTCACCGGGGCCCTCGTTCCCGGCGCGCTGACCTCGAACTCCTTGATGAGCCTCTCCGCGTGCTCTTCAACTTTGTCCCAGTCGAGGAGGACTCCCCTGGAGAACTCCTTTCTCCAGTGCATCCCCAGTATGGAGTTTTCCATCACGCTCATATCAAGGATCAGTCCCATGTGCGTTCTGTCCTCTGGAATATGCGCCACTCCCATGTCGTAGAGCTCCCTCGGCTTCTTGCCCGTTATATCAATGCCTTTGAGGTAAACCGTACCCTTCTCCACCTTCCTAAGCCCGGTTATGGCTTCGATGAGCTCGCTCTGACCGTTGCCCTCGACACCGGCTATTCCGAATATCTCTCCAGCGCGAACCTCAAAGGTGAGCCCCCTAACCGCGTCCTCACCCCTGTCGCCTTTCACCCACAGGTTCTCAACGCGGAAGATAACCTCGCCGGGCTCCTTGGGAGGTTTCTCAATCCTCAGAACAACATCCCTTCCGACCATCATCCTCGCAAGAAGCTGTGGCGTTGCCTCGCTCGTCTTAACCGTTCCAACGACCTCTCCCTTCCTTATGACCGTCACCCTGTCTGTTATCTCCATGACCTCGTTGAGCTTGTGGCTGATGAAGATTATCGTCTTCCCCTGCTCCTTGAGCTTTCTGAGAACCGTGAAGAGCTCCTTGACCTCAATCGGGGTGAGAACCGCTGTGGGCTCGTCAAGGATGAGTACGTCAACGTTGCGGTAGAGCATCTTGAGGATTTCAATCCTCTGCTGAACTCCAACCGGGAGGTTCTCAACCGGCACATCGAGCGGAACCTGAAAGTTCAGCTCGTCCATGAGCTTCCGAAGCCCTTTTCTGGCGTTCTCAACGTCTATCTTTGAGAATAGCCCGTGACCTTCCATTCCCAGGATTATGTTCTCGAGAGCGTTGAAGACCTCAACGAGGGTAAAGTGCTGGTGGACCATGCCTATTCCGTTCGCTATGGCATCCTCTGGGCTTTTGAAGCGGACCTCCTTTCCGCGGAGGAAGATTTTTCCCCTGGTCGGCTTAAGCATTCCGAAGAGAACCTTCATGAGTGTGGTCTTTCCGGCACCGTTCTCGCCGAGGAGGCCGAGGATTTCGCCTTCGTAAACCTTGAGGGTAACCCCCTTGAGGGCCCTCGTCCCGTCGGGGTAAACCTTGACGATGTCCCGCATCTCAAGCACTGGAGTTTTCTCTTCCATCCCTATCACCTCCAAAAGGGAAACAAAAAGAGGGGAGAAGAATCACTGCTTGTTGTTCTCGTAGTAGTCAAGGGCCCAGTAGGCGCCGAAGCGGTAGCCGCCCTCGAACTTGTAGAGAACCGGAATCTCCATACCGAGGACGATACCGATGGTGTCCTTGTTGTCGTTGAGAGCTATCAGCGCCGCGAGGGCACCCGCAAGGGTTGAACCCTCGTTTTCCTTGAAGAGAACCATCTGGACGTTGTGGGGCATCTCTGGGTCGTAACCGTCTATGATGACGAACCTCTGGTCCGGATACTCCTGGGCGACCTGCTTAACCGCGTTGGTCATCATGAATCCAACCGCGATTATGATGTCGTACTCACCGGTCTTGGCGAGGCTCCTGAGGTTCGGCAGGTAGTCGTTCTCGCTGTTGCTCTGGAGCTCGATGAGGTCAAGGCCAAACTCCTTGGCGGCCCTCTCGGCACCCATGTAGGCCATGTCGTTGAAGCTGAGGTCACCCCTGCCGCCGACGTCGTAGACGATGGCTATCTTTTTCGTATTCTGTCTGCTGTTGAGGCTCTCGTTGAAGTAAGTTTCGGGCTTGGGTTCGCTCGCACTCCAGTTCTTGGCGTATTCCTCCATGGCCTTCCAGTCGTCGGCCTTCCTGAGGAGCTCAATCTGGTCCTTGGAGGTGGCCTTCGGAACGATTATCTGTCCGTTGACTATCTGGTTCTGGAGGTCGTCAACGGCCCCCCAGATCCAGTCTGGAACCTGATTTCTGGTCTGCTCAAGGAACTGTATGAGCTCGTCCTCGCTCTCGAAGCCGAGGTCCTGGAGCTTCTTCTCCTTGACGTCGGCCGGGAGGGAGTCAAACATGGCCTTGACGTCTTCTATCGTTGAGAGCTTAACACCGCCCTCCTTGAGGCCGAGCTCGACGACACCACCCCTGAACTGGTTCTCCTCGGCCTGCTTGACGGCGTTGTAAACACCAACGTCAACACGCTTCATCATGCTCGCTATTATAACGCCCGGCTTAATCCAGTCCTGGGCAGAGTCAACACCTAGCGCGAACGGAGGACCCATCTTCTTGTCGTTGGCCTCCAGGTAGTCACCGACGGCCTCGAAGACACCGAGACCGGTACCGCCAGCGACCTGGTAGATGACCCAGGCGCCCTGCTGGAGCTGGGCCTGCGCCGCCTGCTTCCCCTTAGCAGGGTCTCCGAATGAACCGGTGTACGTGTAGAGGATGTTTATTCCGGTTTTTTCTTCCCCGCCGCTTATGCAGCCGCTGGCCACTACACCGAGAGCCAAGATGCCAATTAAAAACAAGCTAAACAGCTTCTTCATGCTAACACCCCGCGAGTTTTCAAAGGTATACCCGTAAAGCGCAATATATACTTTATGGTCCCCAGGAAGCCGAAAATTTGAGAAAGAATTTTAACCTCAGAGTAAAAGTTTTTTGTGATGACCATGCTGAAGAAAATAGCCGAACTGAACTCGGGAGCCATTTTAATAACTGGAGACGGGAAGAGGCTTGCGAAAATATACATCAATGCCTGGAGCAAGGATGGCAGGCGCGTGCTTGCTGAATACATTCCATTCCAGGTGAACGGTGACGTCTACATCGGCCCACCGTTTGAGAGTGACGACTTCGATGTGTACCTGATAATCAACCCCCTCTCGCGCTCGAAGGCTGAGAGGGAAAGGCTCCAGAAGTGGCTGGGAGAGCACAGGGACAAGCTCATTCTGCTGTACGAACATAAGTACGTGAAGGATTCGATAACGCGCTACAGAATCAAGGACTTCATTGACTATCTAATCGCATACAAGAGGGAAACCGTCGGGTTCGAAAGGGTCGATGTGATGCGTCTGGAGGACGGGCGAATAGTCGAGAGCAAAACCTACGTCAGGAGGTACTGAACGGGCACGTACGGTTTATAAACCCCGGGGAGGAGACACTCCCGCCCGATGACGAGTGGCTTCGGGTCTGAGGTGTGATGACACCAGCTATCGCCGAGGGCACTTCATAATAATTATATAGGCTTAAGTTGCTCGCTCATCAGGTGGTAAAGATGCTGGGAAGGCTCAAGGAGAAATTAGGCTCATTTGTGGAGAGGGTTGCCCAAACTGAAATAAGCGAGAAGGACGTGGAAAATGCGCTCTGGGACCTGGAAATAGAGCTCCTTGAGGCGGACGTGGCACTTGAAACCGTCGAGGAGCTCAAGGAGAGGATAAAGGAGAAGCTCGTCGGCCAGAAGGTCAAGATAGGTACGAACAAGAAGGCACTGGTTGAAGAGGCCGTTCGTGAGGCCGTTCTTGAGGTCCTGACACCGGAGAAGAAGATAGACCTTCTTGAGCTGATAAAGTCTAAGGAGGAGAAGCCCTTCGTCATAGCCTTCGTGGGCTTCAACGGCTCCGGGAAGACAACGACCATAGCCAAGCTCGCCCACTGGCTCAAGAAGAACGGTTTAAGCGTTGTCATAGCTGCCAGCGACACCTTCCGTGCAGGGGCGATAGAGCAGGTCGAGGAGCACGCAAAGCGCGTCGGGGTTAAGGTCATCAAGCACTCCTACGGTGCCGACCCTGCTGCCGTCGCCTACGACGCGATCCAGCACGCAAAGGCGAGGGGGCTGGACGTCGTCCTTATAGACACAGCAGGCAGAAACGAGCTGAACAGAAACCTCATGGACGAGATGAAGAAGATAGCGCGCGTAACCAAGCCCGACCTGGTGATATTCGTCGGCGACAGCCTCGCCGGCAACTCCGTCGTCGAGCAGGCGAAGCAGTTCAACGAGGCGGTGAAGATCGACGGAGTAATTCTCACCAAGCTGGACGCCGACGCCCGCGGCGGTGCGGCGCTGAGCATAAGCCACGCCATCGGCGCGCCGATACTCTTCGTCGGCGTCGGCCAGGGCTACGACGACCTCAAGCCCTTCGACGAGAAGTGGTTCGTCGAGAGGATTTTTGGGGAGGAGTGAGCCCCCACCTCTTTTTTCTCACACACTAACCGCGAGCCCCATGCGAACCACAATCCAGACCGCAAGGAAGCTCAGAACGGCCGAGACTGTCCAGAGGGCTTTATCCGTTCTCCTCACCTGTATTTTCAAAACCCTCTCCCCAACCCACTGGAGGATGGGAATGAGGAGCAGAACGGTGGGCAGGGCGATTCCTTCGTGGACGGCCAAGAGCGCCGTGCCGGTTAGCACGGCGACTCCAGCGGAGCCCGAGAGAATGGCGGTTTCCCTCCAGTTTCTCCAGAGCGAGAGAACCGTGAGAAGGACGAAGGGAAGCGCAACGGCTAAGAAGAAGACCGGGGAGGGAGAGAACTCAAAGGAACAGGCGGGAGGGCTTCTCGACCAGCAGAGGGCCTTCACGTAGTCCTCTCGCGGGACGGCAAAGGCAAGTGCGAACTCGACGATGGGGAGCAGGAATGGCATGACTCGTCTCATGGTGCTTCCCCTTCCATCAGCAACTGACCGCAAGCCCGCCGAGTATTATCGTAAGCACAACAAAACCCGGCAAAAAGCCCTCGATAGCGAGCAACGCCTTCTCTCCTTTTCCTTCCCCGAGCACAGCACCAACGCCGACGGAGATGACGGGCAGGGCCAAGAGAGAACTATCGGGGTTTATGAGGGAGACGAGAACCACCAACAGAACGGGCACTCCAATCGCGAGACCCGATTTCTTTAGGGTGGCTTTCTTGAAGAGGAGAGACAGGGCGAGCAAGACGAGAGCGGGGAGGAGAACGAAAATGACAAAAGTTAATGATGGTGAGTACTCCCCCCAGCATTTGATGACTCCACTGCTCAGATGAATCATTCCGCCTTTGATGTAGTAGTCGTCCAGCCGGGGTGCGTTGTATGCGAGGAAAAGCTCCCACGCCGTTGATGAGGCAAGGACAAAAAGATGGAAGAGAGTTCTTCGGGTTTTCATGGTTTGCCACCTTCTAAATTGAGATAGATATTCTGCCTCATACCATTATTGATATGCCATTCCACACCATAATGCAGAGGATAAACGAGACTATGAGTGACGTGGCTATCCATACCAGCCTTTCCGCTCTTTTTATAGGGCTGTCCAGTCTTATACATGGGAGGCTATACAGGACCACCGGGACTATTACAGGCACGAAAAAAGGAAATCCATGACTCTTCGAAGAGGTACAGGAGAAGAAGCGTTACCAAGACAACGGCAAGCGAAGGGATCCCAAATGCTACGAGCTCGTCCCATTTCTTCCAGAGGCCGAGGATAATTGAGATTAGAAACGGTGCCGTCACGAGGAGAACGAAAGTTGCTGATGGGCGAAAGTGGAAGCCGCAGATTGGATAGGGATGAGTCTGAAGGCAAGAAGCCCCGACGTAGTATCCCGAAGGGAGTAAAATCATGAGCAGGACCTCCCATGTTGGAAAAAGGAAAAGATAAAGGAGCGAGCGAAGCTTCATGGGTTCACTCACCACCTATTAACACCATACGGCTGTGAGTTCAGCCGCTATTATCATGCCTATTATAAGGCTTGGTAGAAAGCCCGCAATACTGAGTAGCACTTTTTCCCACTTGTCTTTCCCAACTACCCGTTCTGGTTAGCCGTAACTTGCGTAAAGTTTGTAAACCCCGTTACGACTAACCTTCCAGCCTCCCCTCTTCATAGGCTGGCTTTCGGGGGGAACGGAAACTCCCCACATCTTCAGGCTTTTCAGCAGCCTCCATTCAGGCTTAACAACCCCACATATCAAGGACTGCCCATCACAACAAAATCCACCTCAAAACTATTTAAAAATTACGGCAAGACAAAAAACACCAAAACTTCACACTTCTAACCATCTATGAAACAGCCACGCCAGATAACGATCTTACATCACCTGCTTTCATGGACTTCACCCCATTGGGTATCTCTAGCACGCACCGTGGAATTGAGCAGATATTACCCATATAACCACCAGCCCCAGTAAAAATCCTTCAAAGGCAAGAATTGCCCTACCCCCATGTCCTTTCCGAGAAAGATTCCATCGCTCAAGGACACAAGTATGAGGAGAATAAAATCGATGGAGAGGTCAAGTATGAAAACTGGTGCTATGGTAGCAACCAATAGTGAAAACAACATGGAGATGCCAAAATTTCTAACCGATAAATCCCTGTGGAAAATATACGAAGCTAGGAGCACGAGCGCGGGAAGAAGAACCAGAACAATGAAAATTGGAGAAGGGAAATACGCCCACCAACAGGCGTAGGACCTCCGGCGGGGCCAGTCCAGTTCTCGAAATGAACCATTCCGCCTTTAATATAGTATCCTAACATGAATTTCAAAGAGAGGTATTAATTCCCACACAAAAGCAAAAAGAGGAACGAGGATTCTTGGGAATTTCATGGAGTTACTTTTTTCTTCTGAAGGCCTCGTCCTTTAGGGTGGGGATGCAGTAAACCGCCCAACAGCCTTTAAACAGGAAAGCAAAACTATTTTAAAGCCTAAAAAACATTACCATACTTTAGAATGAAGCGGTCAATAACGGTAAAACTCAACCCTCAAAAACCCAAGAGAAACATTCAAATCCGAAATAGGCTCGGCAACAGTTCAACAAATCTGCAGGAAGAACGCCGAAAGCTGGAGAAGCTTCTTCTCACTCTTAAGGAACACGCGGAACGGAGAACCCCCCAACTGGCTCAAACCCAAACCACCAAACTACATCAAGGGAGAAGGCTTAATAGTCCTCAGAAACGACCAATACAAAATTGAAGGAAACAAACTAATCCTCAAAGGCCTCGAAAAGTTCAAACGCCTCGAAATTCAATTCAAGGGGAGAATA
>NZ_LLYW01000006.1 GCF_001484195.1 Thermococcus celericrescens | reverse complement strand
CTACCCGAGGGACTTCATCCAGACCGGTGTCTCTGCCATAGACGGAATGAACACCCTCATCCGCGGCCAGAAGCTGCCCATCTTCAGTGGCTCCGGCCTTCCGCACAACATGCTCGCGGCCCAGATCGCCAGACAGGCGAAGGTCCTCGGTGAGGAGGAGCAGTTCGCCGTCGTCTTCGCGGCCATGGGTATCACCTACGAAGAAGCTAATTTCTTCAAGAAGAGCTTCGAGGAGACCGGTGCAATAGAGAGGGCAGTCCTGTTCCTCAACCTCGCCGACGACCCGGCCATCGAGCGTATCATCACCCCGCGTATGGCCCTCACGGTTGCTGAATACCTCGCCTTCGACTACGACATGCAGGTGCTCGTCATCCTCACGGACATGACCAACTACGCCGAGGCCCTGCGTGAGATTTCCGCAGCTAGAGAAGAGGTTCCGGGCAGGCGCGGTTATCCGGGTTACATGTACACCGACCTGGCCACCATCTACGAGCGTGCCGGTCGTGTCAGGGGCAGGAAGGGTTCCATCACCCAGGTGCCCATCCTGACGATGCCGGACGACGACATAACCCACCCGATTCCCGACCTGACCGGATACATCACCGAGGGCCAGATAGTCCTCAGCAGGGACCTCCACAGGAAGGGTATCTATCCCCCCATTGACGTGCTCCCCTCCCTCAGCCGTCTGATGAAGGACGGTATCGGTAAGGGCATGACCAGGGACGACCACCCGCAGCTCAGCCAGCAGCTCTACGCGGCCTACGCTGAAGGAAGGTCGCTCAGGGACCTCGTCGCCGTCGTTGGTGAAGAGGCCCTCAGCGAGACCGACAGGAAGTACCTCAAGTTCGCCGAGCGCTTCGAGAAGGAGTTCGTCGCCCAGCGCTACGACGAGGACAGGAGCATCGAGGAGACCCTCGACCTCGGCTGGGAGCTCCTTGCCGAGCTTCCGGAGAGCGAACTCAAGCGTGTCAGGAAGGAGTACATCCTCAAGTACCACCCCAAATACAGAAAGAGGGAGGCCTGACCTCCCTTCAACCCTTAGGTGGTCGAGATGGCAGAGCTGCTCAACGTCAAGCCCACCCGTATGGAGCTCCTGAACCTCAAGAGGCGCATTAAGCTGGCCAAGAAGGGCCACAAGCTCCTCAAGGACAAGCAGGATGCGCTCATCATGGAGTTCTTCACGATATACGATGAGGCGCTCCAGCTCAGGGAGGAGCTTGGGAGGAAAATGGACGAGGCCTTCAGAGCCCTTCAGGCGGCGGAGATAGACATGGGAATGCTCCGTCTCAAGGAGATAAGCCTCAGCGTCGAGCCCAACAGGGAGGTCGAGATAAAGCGGAGGAACGTTATGGGCGTCCCGGTTCCCCTCATAGAGGCGGAGTCCTTCAAGAGGAGCACCGAGGAGCGCGGCTACGCCTTCGTCTCCAGCTCGACCAAGGTCGACCTCGCCGCCGAGAAGTTCGAGGAAGTTCTCGATCTGGCCGTCCGCCTCGCCGAGGTTGAGGAGACACTCAAGAGGCTCGCGAGGGAGATTGAGGTCACAAAGAGGCGCGTTAATGCCCTCGAGTACATCATAATCCCCCGCATGGAGGCCACGGTGAAGTTCATCAAGCAGCGCCTCGACGAGATGGAGCGCGAGAACTTCTTCCGGCTCAAGAGGGTCAAAGCTTTGATAGAGGCCAGGACCCAGGCAGAGGGCTTCTGATGCTTTTTTATCCCATTCGTTTATGTAGGTAGCTGTGTAGGCAAATCGCTTAAATATTACCTCTTCGTAGCTCTCTTCCGGTGGTGGGGATGGGAGAGTACTTTATAGAACCCGGGCTTGATCCAAGGAAGGACCACGTTCTCTACCGTGATGATGAGCACCTCGTCGTCTATCTTGGAACCCAGGAAGGCGGAGAAGACGTTGATGTCAACAGCTATCTCATAGTCAGCAGAGGGAAGGGGATCCTCATAGACCCTGGAGGGTACAAGATTTTTTCGAAGGTTCTTGCCAACGCTTCCAAGTACATAGACCCGAGGGACATCGAGTACGTTTACATCTGTCACCAAGACCCCGATGTTGCGGGAAGCCTTCCCCTCTGGAGGGAGGTCAGCAACGCGCGGATAATAACCCACTGGCTCTGGACGAGGTTCCTGCCCCACTTTGGCTTTGAGGATGCTAGGGCCGTTACACACGAACTGCCCGACGAGGGTGAGTCGATGGCCTTTGGTGCAACGACCCTCGAGTTCATTCCCGCTCACTTCCTCCACAGTCCGGGCCACTTTACCATATACGACAGGAGGAGCAAGTTCCTCTTTAGCGGGGACATAGGCATAGCAATTCTCGATGATCCATACATCGTTGTTGAGAGCATGGAGCGGCATATACAGGCGATGAAACCAGTCCACGAGAGGCTGATGCCGACGAGCAGGGCCATAAAAGCCTGGCTCGATCGCGTCAGCTACCTTGACGTCGAGGCAATACTGCCACAGCATGGGGCGATTATACCGAAGAAGTTCATACCACGCTTTTACGACTTCCTGAGAAACCTCAAATGCGGTGTTGACCTCTACCGCTGAGGTGGTACCATGAACGTCAGAAGCATCGAGAAGGCATCGAGCGCGCTGGCCCAGTCCGTCCGTATAAAGACGTCCAGCCGGGAGTCCAGCAAAATCATAAACGAGCTGGCGGAGGAAATAAGCGGTCAGTTTATAGACAACAACATGGTGATAATTGAGAACATCGAGAAGCTATCCCAAGTGATGAAGGAACTTGAAAGGTTTCAGGAGGAGTTTCTGCCTTTCTTCCAGCGCTTTGAGGTCTTTGCCAGAGAGTTCAATACCCTGGTTGAGAACCTTGAGTACGTTTCGAGGATAAGTGACTCGATAGCGGGTGTCGCCAAGCAAACGAACCTCGTTGCTCTCAATGCATCGATAGAAGCTGCCCGCGCTGGTGAAGCGGGTAGGGGCTTCGCCGTCGTCGCCGATGAAATTCGGAAGATGGCGGTTCAAACGATGAACCTTGCTAAGGAGATTAAAGACTTCAACACCCGCGTTATGGGCCAGCTCGAAACCCTCAGGGATGCCCTGGCCGTCATGGATAGAATCCGGGAGGGAACCGAAATACTCGGCAGGGACATCGAGACTATGGTGGAGATCAGCTCCGTTCTCGATGAGATTTCCAGGGAGCAGGAGGAAATAGTCAACGATATCAGACGGCTCAAAGGGATAGCCCTGGCCTTGAGGAAGTTTGCGGAGATGCAGGACAAGTACAACAAAGAACTTGCTTCCCTCCTTCGGATGATGGTTAGTGAGTATGCGAAGGAGCAGGAGGAATTGGGTGAATCGTGAGGTGCTGGTTATGACAGAAAAGCTTTACTATTTGGATCCATATGTTAGGGAGACCACCGCTAAGGTCGTTGAGGTTAAGGATTTGGGCAACGGTCTCGTGGAGGTTCTTCTGGACAGAACGATTTTCTACCCCGAAGGCGGCGGTCAGCCCTCCGATCGGGGACTCATAGAGGGGGACGGCTTTGTTGTGGAGGTTACGAGGGTTAAAGAGCGGAGGGAAATCTGGCATGAGGGAACCCTCACGGGAAGGCTTCCCCGGGAGGGTGAGGAGGTACGGCTCAGACTGGACTGGGAGTGGAGATACGAGAACATGAAGAACCACACCGGCCAGCACATTCTCTCGGCTGTTCTCAAGAGGCTTTACAACCTCGACACGACCGGCTTTCAGATATTCGAGAACTACAACAAGATTGAGGTGAACGGTGAACTCGACTGGGGGATGGTAACTGCTGCTGAAATAGAAGCAAACGGGATAATCTCGGAGGGAATTCCGGTCACGGTTGATGAGTTCAAGTACCTGCCGGATGATATAGCGGAGACCCTGAGGAAGCACGTGAGCAAGGTGACGGACAGGGTTCGGATAGTCACTATTGGGGACATTGACAGAACCCCCTGCGGAGGAACGCACGTGGAAAACACCTCCGAGATTGGCCTCATAAAGGTGCTTCGTTTCTATAAGAAGTCCCGGAACCTCTGGCGCATCGAGTTCGTCTGCGGGAACAGGGCTCTAAAACACCTGAACAGGCTTCTTGAAGATTACTGGAGGGCCCTGGACGAGATGCCCAACAAGAACCGCCCGCTGGTCGAGCGCGTGGGGGAGCTTAAGGTCGAGCTGGAAAGGCTCGAGGAGGAGAAGGACAGCCTTAGGAGGGAGCTTTGGAGGTGGAAGGCCAGGGCGCTCCTGGAAGAAGCCAGGGAAATCGGCGGGATTAGGGTAGTCTCGTACGTTGAGGACGCCCCCATGAAGGACGCCCAGGCCTTCGTGGTGTACCTCGTGGACAAGAATCCGAACACCGTGGCCCTGGTGGTCGGGGAGAACTACGCGGTTTTTGCCAAAAACAAAAACGTTGCGGGAATCTCGATGAACGAACTGCTCAGGGAGGTTCTATCTGAGGCTGGTGGCGGCGGGGGCGGCAGCGATGTTCTAGCCAGGGGCGGAGGTTTCAGAGCCAAGCCGGAGGAGGTTCTGGAGCTGGCCCTTGAAAAATTGAGGGGGAAGCTTTCCGTTCTGGTTAGCCGTGATTTGCGTAAAGTTCGTAAATCTCGTTGCGGCTAACCTTCCAGCCTCCCATCTTCATTGGCTGGCCTTCGGGGGGAACGGGAACTCCCCACATCTTCAATGCTTTTAGCAGTCCTCATTCAGGCTTAACAACCCCACATACCGAGGACTGCCACCACTACAAAATCCACCACAAAAATATTTAAAAATTACGCAAGACAAAAAATGCCAAACTTTACACTTCACCATTTAAAGAACAGCCCTCGATTTCTACCCCCTCGACAGGAACCTCTCCTCCAGCTCGCGGTTTATCAGGACGAAGGCGAGGGCGAACACGACAAGGGCCATGCCGATGGGCAGTATCATCCACCAAGCCATGCTGTATATCGCGTTCTGGCTCAGCACCATTCCCAGCATTGTTCCCCAGTTGAATCCCGGTGCGACCCTGAAGAAGCCCAGTATGGATACCAGCGCGATCACCTTGGGTGCGAAGAGCGAGAGCTGGTAGATCGAGTAGGGTCCCACTATTCGCAGTATGTGCCTCCTCAGCACCCACCTCCTGTCGGCGCCCAGACTTTCGGCCGCGGCCACGTACTCCTTGTTGAGCTCTGTCCTGACTATCGCTCCCACGTTTCTCGCTATCTTCCCGAAGAGCAGAAATGCCAGCGCCGGTACGAAGGCCCATACCGGTATCGTTATCCTGGCGTTGTAGGACACGCTCCCGGTTAGGGGTATGAGGGCTATCATGAGTGGTATAACAGGAATTATCGTCGAGAGCTTTGAGATGGAGTCCACCGCGGTTCCTGCCTGTCCTCTTAGGGACGCGGCGAGGCCGGCGAGCGTCCCAAGGGCAACCGCCACGACCGCCGTGAGGTAGACCAGGAGCACCGTCTGCCTCGCCCCCCACAGGAAAGCCGCCCCGACGTCCCTGCCGTAGGTGTCGGTTCCCAGGATGCCGTAGGTGGCTCCTACTATTTTGACCGTCGAGTTGATTGCTCCCTCAACGGTTATCGTGTAAACCCCGTGCTCCGGAACGACCTCTCCGCTCCGGTTCACGAAGAACAGCGGCCTCAGACCCCTCCTGAAGGCGGTGTCCTCCATTCTGAACTCCACACCCCTGTCGTTGGCTATCTCCATCAGCACCTGCCACTGGTAGGCGAGTGAGATCTCATCCACCGAGGTTCCCGGGTGAAACAGGTAGTTCTCGCCTGATGGTGTCGTCACAGTTACGGCAACCTGCCTTCCCTCGGTTCGGTTGAACTTGACGATTATGTTCTGTGGAGGCGTTGAGTACCTGAAGTCGTACTCAAAGACCTGCAGGCCGGGTTGGTTTTTGATGGGAGAGAGTTCCTCCGTTGGGGGGAGGCTCTTTCCGAGGAGGTTCACCCACGAAGGCGGGGCCAGTCGGGGATTGTCCTTCCAGTAGAGGCCGTTGTACCAGTTCTCTATCTTCTCCTCGTTCACGAAGTACGGCGCCATGAACGCTGCGATGGTGTATATCACTATGATGGCCACTCCCAGCTTGAGTCCGCTGGTTCTCATTGTTCCCTCCCCCCTGAGCGCGGGTCAAGGTAGAGGTACAGACCCTCCATGACAACGGCGTTGATGAAGTAGAACAGCATCATAACCGCCGTTGCGAAGAACAGTATCTCCGGCGCGTAGGCAAAGCCGTAGCCGTCCCCGATGCGTGTCAGGCCGAAGGAAATCGCCATCAGGTAGCCGAGGCCGTGTATGTTGAATATGACCTCGATGAGCATCATCCCCGTCAGTATCTCCAGGAAGTTGTACGTCGTGAATGTCAGGAACGCCGGTAAAGCGGTTCTGAGGAGCTTGCGCATTATCCTTCCCTCGGGCAGTCCCCTCGCGACGTCGTAGAGCACGTGGTCACTGCTGCGCTCGTTCACTATCATGTTCCTGACGTTGAAGGCGTACTCCCACAGGCTCGAGAAGACGAGCGTTAGCACCGGCAGTGCGAGGGCCTTCAGGTAGGTGCCCGTTGAGAGCGTCCCGTGTACCTCGGCCCAGTTTATGGTGTCCTCAAAGTTGATGGGGAACAGGGAGAGCTTCCAGTAGAAGAGGAACAGGAACACCACGCCTATGAACCAGGAGGGCATGGCCGAGAACGTTGGCGCGAGCACCGAGACGACTTTATCGGCCCACCCCCTGTAGTAGCCCGCCCTCAGTCCGAGGAAAAGCCCGAATGCCAGGAGGAAGATCTCCGTCAGTACAAGGAGGGCGAAGCTCTTGATCACAAAGGCAT
Source organism: Thermococcus celericrescens (assembly GCF_001484195.1). Lineage (NCBI taxonomy): Archaea > Methanobacteriati > Methanobacteriota > Thermococci > Thermococcales > Thermococcaceae > Thermococcus > Thermococcus celericrescens. The sequence goes on along the minus strand of NZ_LLYW01000006.1, from coordinate 23,865 downwards.
TTAAACTGGTCCCCATTACTTCCGGTGGGTCCCTCAGGAACTTCCACGTGGCCGAGAAGTAGCCGCTGATGGCGTCTACGAGGCCCACTTCACCGTCTTTCTGGTAGAACTTGTAAACTCTGCCAAGGTCGTTCCGTTCGATGCGCAGTTCTCCGCCGGCTATAACGGTTCCAACGACGAGAAGGGCGAGGAGCAGAATGAGAAGGTTCCTGATGATTACATGGGTAACGCCCCTGACTTTAGTCATGATCCCACCCGGAATGACATCGGTGTACTCTTTAAAACATTTACGAACTCAAGTAATTTTAACCTGGTAGAAGAAGAAAATATGGATCAACGGTTTCCCGGAAATTAAAGTATCACTCCTGGATGAGTGTATCCAGTCCCAGTTTCTGGTAGACAAATCTTTTCTGTTCCTCGGATACCGTTGGCTTTGAGGTTTCCCTCTCTGCCTTCTCCCGGTTCATGAGGCCGTAGCGAACCAGGGCGGCTATTCTGCGGTGCTCAAAGCTGTGGCCGTGCTTCTCCCAGTAGCGCTCCAGGGCCGGACCGAGGACGAGGCAGTTGGTGGTGTAGCCAGGCAGCTCGGGGAACTCGAAGGGGAGCCTCTCCAGGATTTCAAGCCTCTCCCTCTCGGTCATCATGGAGAGGAGTCTTATCTGGGTTACCCCACCGCTCATGAGCCTATACGGGTGGTGGCCAAATGGAAGCTCGTGGCCGGTGATGATGTACTTATAGCCGTTTTTGAGCGCGTACTTCCTCAGCTTCTCCATCGTTCTCTTGGAGCAGCGTCTGCAGGGAGATTCGGCCTTCAAAAGGGCCTCGCGGAAGATGTCGGAGTAGTCATAGCGGAGCACCTTGAACGGAACGCCCAGCGCTTTGGCGGTTCTTTCCGCGTTCTCTATGGCCTCCCTTGCCATCAGCCCGTGGTCTATCATAACCGCCTCGAGCTCGGGAACCTTGTAGACCTCCTTTGCCAGATAGAGGGCCACGGTACTGTCCTTTCCGCCCGAGTAGGCGACGATGGCCCGATCCACGCTCTTCATGAGCTCCTTAAGTTTCCCTCTTATTTTCTCCGCGTCTACCGGGTGCTTCATGTAGACCTGGCACTCCCTGCACACGAACTTCCCGTCGATGACGTCTATCTTTGCCGTCCTCTCGTCGTGGATGCAGATTGAGCACTTGATCATGATTGGAAGGGAAGGGAAAGCTCTTAAAAGCTTTATCTGGGCAGTTTTGGCACCTTGGACTTGAGCTTCTCCGTGGTTTCCTTCGCCTTCTTCACGGTCTCGTCCGTCTTTTTCTTGCCCTTCCGGGTGACGAAAAAGCCCACCGTAGCTATGGCGTTCCTCAGCAGTATCCCACGGTTGTTTCTGGCGATGAACCAGCCGAAGAGCAGACCGAAGGCCAATCCGGAGAGCCAGATGGAGAGGATGAACGTGTTTGCGCTCATCCCGTTGGGGGTGAGCGTTACCGAGAACGCCTTGTAGGCGAGGGCAAAGGCGACGACGAAGATAGTTTCGAGCAGTATTGACAGCTTGGTCGCCATTCCGATTATTCCCAGAACCGTGCTGTCCTCGGTGTACTCCTCTATGATTCTTTGGTCGTGGAGGCCGTAGATTAGAGTCCTGGTTATGTTGGCCCCGCTCCTGAAGGCGAGGAAGGCAAAGAGTGCCGCGCTCCAGCTGGCCCCCCAGAGCTCCCAGAACGCCCAGGTTCCAACGGCTATCCACACCAGCGTGTAAATCCTCTCGATGCCCTTCTTCTCGTTCTCTGGAATCTCGAGGCGGAGAACCTTCCTCCAGGCCATTCCCGTCAGGCTTCCGAAGGCCCGCATCAGCATCAGGGATAGGTTGATGAAGAGAAACGCCGTCAGAAATATGAAGGCCAGCATCTCGCGTATCATAACCATCCCCAGCTATAAAAAGTGGGCGAGGAAATATTTAACGCTTCCCTTTTAGAGGGGTAGGGATTGATGTGGGCTATTAGAAGTATCTACTGTAAATCTCCCTCGCTTTCTCCTCTCCAACGCCCTTTATCAGCACCTTCCCGTTTTTGAAGACCACAACTTCCGCGTTGCCATCCTTAAACCTGAGGGTGCCGTTTTTCATCGTGTATCCAATCCTGAGGGCACTCAGAGTTGAGGCGAGCTCTTCTAGGCTTAGCCCTTCGACGCTGAGTCTGAACGCTCCGTCGCAGGTTTCCTCTATCTCCGCCCGCTTCCTCTTTACTATCGGGGCGACGTCCCTGGCAACGCGCCTCGCACTGAAGAGCGTCAGCGGATCCATGGTTCTGTATATCGCCAGCTGGCAGCCGCTTATACGGACGTCTATGTACTTCTTCGCCTCCATCGCCGTTTTCAGATATTCCCTTATGCTCTCCGCCCTCTCAAAATCCAGTCCTGCTTTTTTAAGCCTCTCAACGTTCAGCTCGTGAATCGTGAGTGGCTGGAGCATCATCTCGTCCACACCAAGCGAGGCGGCGAGTTCCGCTATCTTTGGTATATCCTCGTCGTTAATGCCCGGCATGAATATCGTCCTGACGATCGAGCGGACGCTTTTATCTGAGCCGACTATTCTAAGCGCATTCACGACGTTTTCAAAGGTGTCGGCGTTGGTTATCATCAAATGCTTCTCCCTGCTTGCCGCATCAAGGCTTATCATGACCAGGTCGAAGTCGAGTTTACTCCACAGTTCTTCCGTCAGCAGGGAGCCGTTGGTCTGAAGGTCGAGCCTCGCCTCCGGAAACCTTTCCCTGAGCATTCTGTTGACCTCGACTATGCGCGGGCTCATGAGGGGCTCTCCATACTGTGACACAGTTATTGCGTACGGCCTGTTCCAGCCGTAGTAGCCGGGTTTGGGCGCCTTCCTGAGCTTTACGGCAACATTGGAGTAGCAGAAGATACAGTCGTGATTGCACGCGGGTGTTAACTCGTAGCTGGGGTGGTGAACGGGATTGGGGTTGCTCAAATCCAGTCCCTGACAGCCCTGACAGTGAGTGGGGAACTTTAAATCCATCACGAACTTCTTTAACAGTCTCGCCTCTTTGTTCTCAAGGATTTGGGGCTCCACACCCATGCTTCTCGCGAACTCTTCCCAGCTCATCTTCTTCATTCTCTCACCGGCCGGAGCTGAGAAAAGGGGTTTAAAAAGCTCACTGGTCAGAGCAGTCCCCTCATCTGGAGGCCATTGAAAACTGGACCGTCCCTGCAGACGAGGTACTTCCCGAGGTTGCAGGAGCCACAGACGCCGATTCCGCACTTCATGTATCTCTCCGCGGAAATCTGGATGTTCCTGTAGTTCATGACCCTGAGTGCTGCCCTCAGCATCGGCTCCGGGCCGCAGGCGTAGACTTGGTCAAACTCTCCCTTTCTCTCGGCGAGAACCTCCGTGGGAAAGCCCTTTCTTCCGGCCGAGCCGTCATCGGTCGTGATTACCACTTCGTCCACGTAGTTCTCGATGTCCATCAGTGCCAGCTCCTCTCTGCTTCTTGCCCCGTAGAGGAGTGTTATCCTCTCAAATCTGCGCCGGTGCTGTTTTGCGAAGGCGTAGAGTGGTGGAATCCCTATGCCGCCGCCGAGGAGGGCGACATTCTCCCCCTTTGGTTCGAAGCCCCTGCCGTACGGTCCCCTGATCCAGAGGTAATCCCCCTCCCCCAGCTCGAAGAGCCTGGAGGTGAAGGGACCGACCCTTTTGACGACTATCGTGTCGTTCCAGGCCAGGCTGAAGGGCTTTTCCCCAACTCCCGGGAGCCATGTCATTATGAACTGTCCTGCATTGAATTCGAGCTTTTTATCGAAGCGGAATGCCTTGACGTCCCTGACGACGTCCCAAACTTCCCTAAGCGCTACCCTTTCCAGCATTTATCCTAACCCCCTGGGGCTTTTCTAGGATTTCATCCTCCTCCATAACGATCCTTCCCCTGAGAAGGGTTATCACTACCTTCCCTTTCAGTTTTCTGCCTTCCCACGGGCTCCATTTTGCCTTCGTGTAGAAGTCATCCGGTTTAACCGTCCACTCCCTCTTGAGATCCACCACGGTGAAGTCGGCATCTTTGCCAACTTCGAGACCCTTGTTCATTATTCCAAATATCTTAACTGGATTTGTGTGCATCTTCTCAACGATGTCGGAAAGCTCGAGCATCCCCCTGTTCACCGCGTCCAGAAGAAGGGCCACCTCGGTTTCCAGTCCGGGTATCCCGGCCGCCCCCGATTCCTTGTCCTCCGGCGTGTGGGGTGCGTGGTCACTGGCTATGAGTGGAATGCGGGAAAAGTTCTCCCAGAGCGCCCTCCTATGTTTTTCATCCCTCAGCGGAGGATAAACCTTGAGGAGCGGGTTCCCCTCGAAGTCCTTTCTCGTCAGAAAGAGATGGTGGGGAGTAACCTCGAAGCTTACCCACGGAAGGTTTCTCTGCAGTATCGCCCAAATTCCATCGGCAGTCGATACGTGGCAGATGTTGAGGGGCTTCCTCAGCTTTTCCGCCGCGTTCAATGCCCTTTTTATTGCTCTGATTTCGGCTTCCGGCGGTCTTTCAGGATTTTGGGCGATAATTTCGGTGTCCTCCGCGTGGACGCTTACGATCCCAGGGGCGCAGGAGTAATCCCCTTCAAAATCCTCTGAAAAGACTCCCCCCGTTGAGGCCCCCATGAAGATTTTGTAGAAGTCCGCACCGGCCTTCACAGCATCCCCGCAGTTGTTTCTTATCAGAAAGCTCAGGGCGTAGTCAGCGTATGCGGTCCTCTCAAACAGTGCTTTCCTCCGTTCAAACGTCTTAACGTCCAAGACGGGCGGCTGGGTGTTGGGCATGTCGAAGACCGTGGTTATTCCCCCGTGAACCGCCGCCATCGTGCCAGTTTCGACAGTTTCTTTTTTTCTTTGGTCAAAATCCCTTAGGTGGACGTGTACGTCTATCAAGCCCGGGAGTATGACCTTTCCACGACCAATTTGAATGGTTTCTTCTCCCTTCAGCTCGCCCGTTGAGACGCGCAGAATCTTGCCGTCAGAAACCCCTATACTTCCTTCTATCAGTTTCCCACCCGTCAGGAACTTCCCTTTCAGAACTAGGTCGTACATAGTGCCCGCTTGGGGGTGGATGCTTTGGCATTTTAAGTTTTTTGCCTCTCTCTGGGATGGGGTGTCCTTCAAAAAGGCGGCTAACGATTTTTTGGGCTTTCTCCACGTTTGTGTGATCTTCTTTAGAAATTTTGTCTGATTTGATGTTTTTTAGGGGTAGTACGTGGGTGTGCGATGGCACAATTGGCGCGAGGCCGTGTAATAGCTGTATTGAGGCTGATTGGCTCCATGTCCTCTTGTTTTCACCGGCGTTACTTTTACAAGAACGTAACCCTTAAATAGGCTTTCAATGTATATCCTCATGCCATTATACACCACATATGGCAATATTGCCAAAAAGTGAAGGAGGCAGTGGAGTATGAAGAAGGCTTTGGGATTGTTTATTATGGGCTTGATGTTGTTTAGTTTGTTTGCCATCCACCCGGTTAGCGCGGCGGACTATACCCCGAAGGACATACCGCTGAACAGCGACGAGGCCAAGGCCCGCTTTAAGGCAGACCTCCAGTGGTACCTCAAGTACGGTCACTTTGTCATCAGCAACGGTCCGTACATCCTCTCGATGTACTCTCCCGAGAACCTTTACCTCAAACTTGAGAAGTTTAATGGAAAGAGGAACGTTTTCAATGATGATCCCAAGCTCCCGAAGGATGGTTATGCCGACGTTATCGAGTACCAGGGTGTCCAGAACGAGGAGACCATAATTCTCCAGGTCGCCAAGGGTGAGTTCGACATTGGTCTCTTCGCCTTCGGTGCCAACAAGTACCAGGGTCTTGGAAGCGATGTTCTCGCCAACCTCAACCTCTACAAGAGCGCCAGCTCCTCCGTCGAGCTGAGCATCAACCCGTACAAGGACCCCGACCAGGACGCCCCGATCGTCACCGTTGGTGACAACGTTTACTTCAACCCGTTCGCCATCAGGGAAGTTAGGTTCGCCATGAACTGGCTCATCAGCAGGAACTACATCATCCAGAACATCTACCAGGGTAGCGGTGCCCCGGCCCTCAGCGGTATCACCCCGAGCGACCCGGCCGCCAAGTACTTCACCCCGGTTTACGATGCACTCCACCTCACCGCCGACGGTAACGAGGACCTCGCCCTCAAGATGATAAGCGACGCCATGCAGGAGGCCGCCCAGCAGGTCGCCGCCGCCGGCCACACCCTCGAGAAGAAGGATGACGGCTTCTGGTACTTCGACGGCCAGCCGGTTGAGGTTAAGTTCGTCATCCGTACCGAGGACGAGAGGAAGGACATCGGTCTGTACATCTCGGACCTCCTCGAGAAGAAGGTCGGATTCAAGGTTGACAGGATGCTCCTCGACAGGCAGAAGGCCAGTGAGATAGTCTTCAGGAAGCCGATCAGCACCTACGAGTGGAACCTCTACACCGGTGGTTGGGGTGCCGGTGGTCTCGGAAGCATGTACCCCGACTGGCAGATTTACTACTGGTACTCCCCGCTCGGCTACTACCCGAACTTCAACGACCCGAGGCACCAGCCTGACGTCACCGTCGAGGACGCCCTCAAGTTCATAGGCGATGGCAGCGTTACCGCTGGCCTCCAGAAGCTCGAGACCAAGTACTACACCAGCGAGGAGAGCCTCGGCCCGATACTCAAGTGGACCAACAAGGAGATCGGTTACCTCCTCCTCATGACCCAGTACACCGACCCGGCCACCAACACCACCATCGTCCTCAACAGCGCCGACCAGTACTGGGACCTCCAGAAGATAGGTATCACCATGGGTATCATGGACAGCGTCAGGATCTTCCTCGTTGAGAACTGGGAGTTCTACCCGGTTAACAAGCAGAGGGTCACCGACATCATTAGTGACGACAGCGTTGGTATCGCCAGCAGGTGGAGCATAATGAGCGCCAAGACCCCGGACAAGCACCTCAAGGTCGCCCAGTTCGCCTCAACCGGTGCCCTCTTCATGAGTGCCATCAACCCGGTCGGCGGTATCACCGACGTTTACAGCACCAGGCTCTGGAACCTTATCCGCGATAGGGGTGGCGAGATCAACTTCGACGGTATCTACGTTCCGTACAGGTGCAAGTGGACCCTCGAGAGGGGCGAGTTCACCGTTCCGGACGACGCGGTTATCTACAACCAGACCCAGGGCTGGATTGCCGCCCACGCCGGCGAGACCGCTAAGGTCAAGGTCACCGTCACCTGTGACATGGGTGAGTGGCAGAACGGCGTTAAGATGACCGTTGATGACATCAAGAACTACATCGCCTTCTACTACACCTGGGCTTACAAGGACACCCCGGACGACCCGTACTACGACAGCGCCCTGAGTGACACCGCCGCCACCTACCAGACCTTCCTCGGCTTCCAGTTCACCGACAGCGGCTACGTTGTCTACGGCAACTACGTCCACCCGTTCGCCGACGACGTCACCGCTGGCAACTACATCCTCTACCCGAGCATGCCGTGGGAGATGTACTGGGCCATGGGTGAGCTCGTCGCCAACGGCGACGCCTACGACGCCAGCAGCAAGTACTCCTTCAGCAGCAGCGGTGAGGGACTCCTCCAGCTCGACCTCCTCACCAAGCAGCACGTCGATGATCTCGCCAAGGTCATCCTTAAGGTCTCCGGCCTCACCTGGGACGACATAACCAGCACCACGACCACCACCGAGACCGGTCCGACCACCACCAGCTCACCGACCGAGACCACATCGACCGAGACTCCAAGCGGAGGCGGCAACACCACCTACGTCGTCGTTGGCCTGGTGATAATCGTCATCGCCGCGGCCGCCTGGTACTTCACCAAGAAGAAGTGAAGTAGTTTCGTTCTTTCCCCTATTTTTTGAATTTTACCCGCGTTTTTGATGGTTCTTTCCAGGTTCCATAGTGTACTTCTATGAAAATGTGCACATCTATGCAGTAAGATATATAAAGTCAGTTTTACAATGTTGAAAAAGATACATTAAACACGAGCAACCTACGTGGGGGTGAAAAAATGGGGTATCTAAAGTACCTGGTGTTTAGAATTCTGAACGCCATCCTTGTTCTGCTGATTGTGACATTTATTATCTCGGCACTCTTTGTTAAGGTTGCGGAACAGAGCAACCTGGCAAAGATGAACGATGAAATGATGCAATGGGACAGGACCACAGGTCAGAATATCCTGAGAACACAGGGTCAGGACGCCTATGAGAAGGCGAAGGCCGAGCATGAACAGTTCCTCAGGGAAAAGTACGAGCTCAACCTCCCGTACTGGCAGAAGGTCTACAACAAGGCCATACGTACGCTGAGGCTTGATTTTGGAACCACCACCACGCCCATCTTTGGAACCAACAACGTCTCCGACATCATCAAGGTTGCCGTTCCGAGGAGCATCCTGCTCTTCACGACCGCGACGATAATAGTTATCATCCTGGGTATCTTCCTTGGAGTCAGAGCCGCCAGGCACGCCGGTAGCGCCTTCGACAGGGGTCTCTCCATATTCGCCCTTATTACCTACAGTCTGCCGATGTGGTGGACCGGAATGATGTTCCTTCTGATCTTCGCCTTCAAGCTCGGCTGGTTCCCGCTCAGCTCGATGTTTGACCCGCAGCTCACCGGCTGGGAGCACGTTAAGGACGTTATCTACAAGCTCGCCCTTCCGGTCTTAACCTACGTCTTCGTTGTCTTCGGCGGCTGGGCCTGGACGACCAGGAACATCATGATAGGCACCCTCCAGGAGGACTTCATCATGGCGGCTAGGGCCAAGGGTGTCCCTGAGCACAAGATCATCTACGGCCACGCCCTCCGCGCCGCCGCCCCGCCGATAGTTACCATGATCATCTTCGCCCTCCTCGGTTCGCTCGGCGGTGCCATCATCAGTGAGCTCGTCTTCAACTACCCGGGAATGGGCAGGCTCTACTGGGTCGCCCTCCAGCAGAACGAAACCAACCTCCTCATAGGTCTGACGTACTTCTTCACGGTGCTCTACCTTGCGGGAGTCGTCCTCGCCGACATGGTCTACGGATTCCTCGACCCGCGTGTCAAGGTCGGTGCTTCCGCCAAGATGTGAGGTGATTCACGATGAGATGGGTCGACGTCAAAGAAGGATTTAAGGAATTCCTTGAAGAGTTTAAGAGGGAGAAGACCGGTATAGCCGGCGTCCTTCTCCTCATCCTCCTTGTCCTCGTCGCGCTTACAGCCCCGTATACAACAATACCGGACCTCCCTGATAAGTGGAGGAGCTCCGCTTACTGGGAGGACAACCCCAAGAACGTTCCGCCGACCTGGTACAATATGTTCACCTCCCAGAAGCTCGTTCCCCAGGTAGCTTACTACAGCGATGAGCTCTCGATCACCCACCCGAGCAACACCGAAATCCTGATTGAGGCCCCTTACAGCTTTTCGAAGGGCTACTACCTCGGTCCTCAGGGAATCATCATAAGGAACATAAACGTGACCCTGAACACCCCGTCCGAGGCTCCTACATACAGCCTGTACCTTGAGAGGCCCGATGGAAAGACCGTTCCCCTCGTGAACAACAAGCCCCTCACGAGTTCCACCACCATAGCCGTCGGTAGGGACGCGGCAATCTCCGCCAACATCTACGTGTGGCTCGTCAACGTTACCGAGGGCAAGGAGCTCGATCCGCTTCAGGCGCAGATGGACCCGATAGTCATCATGAACATCAACACCCTCGTGTCCGCGGCCTTTGCCAAGGTTGAGCCTGGAATGAAAGCGGAGGATGTTGTAAACAACCCCGAGCCGCTCTGGGGCGACTACAAACTCGTCCTCAAGATCGACAACCCTGCCCCCGACCAGAACAAGGTCATCATCGATGACATAAAGATCACCTTCCTTGGAAGGAGCTACGGAACCATGGGTACCGACTACCTCGGAAGGGACCTCTGGGCAGGCATCATCTGGGGTAGCAGGGTCTCGCTCGTCATAGGTATACTCGTCTCCGTCCTCAGCACCCTCATAGGTCTTGTCTATGGAGTTACAAGTGCGTACCTCGGTGGAAACGCCGACGAGTTCATGATGCGTATCAACGAGATCTTCGCCTCAATACCGAGCCTGCCGATACTCATCCTCATCGGTGCCACGGTGGGACACGTGACCCTGATGTTCATAGTCCTGCTGTTGGTCATCTTCGGATGGATGGGAATAGCGAGGATTGCGAGAAGTATGGCCCTCCAGATCAAGGAGCAGACCTACATTGAGGCCGCCAGGGCCCTCGGTGCCGGCAACGGAAGGATAATCTTCAAGCACATACTGCCGCAGCTCCTGCCCTACGCGTTCGCCGTCATAGCCCTTAGCGTTCCGGGTGCGGTTATCGCCGAGGCTTCCCTGAGCTTCCTCGGTATCGGAGACCCGACGGCTGTTACGTGGGGACAGATACTCAACGCGGCTCAGGCGCAGGCGGCGACGACTAAGGGCTACTGGTGGTGGGTCCTCCCGCCCGGGCTCGGTATAGCTGTCGTCGGCCTGACCTTCGTCCTCATAGGTACGGCCCTCGATAAGATACTCAACCCGAGGCTCAGGAAGCTGTGAGGTGGTATAAATGGCCAAGAACGTACTCGAAGTTAAGAACCTCAAGATGTATTACTTCACCAACAAGGGTGTCGTCAAGGCCGTCGATGACCTCACCTTTAACCTCAAGAAGGGCGAGGTGCTGGGACTTGCCGGTGAGAGCGGATGCGGCAAGTCCTCCCTCGGTTTTACCCTTATGGGAATGCCCACCGCACCGGGTAAGATAGTCGGAGGCAGCATCAAGATCGATGGCAGGGAGATAGTCGGTCTCCCAGAGGACGTCCTCAGGAAGGAGGTCCGCTGGCAGAAGATAGCCATGATATTCCAGGGTGCCATGAACGCCCTCAACCCGGTTTACACCGTCGGTCACCAGATGATCGAGCCGCTCCTCCTCCACAAGGGCATGAGCAAGGACGATGCCATTGACAGGGCCCAGAAGTACCTTGAGCTCGTGGGTCTCGACCCCGAGATCGTCTACCGCTACCCCCACGAGCTCTCGGGAGGTATGAAGCAGCGTGTCATCATAGCCTCTGCCCTCCTGCTTGAGCCCGAGGTGGTCATAGCCGATGAGCCGACAACGGCCCTCGATGTCGTTGTCCAGGCCCAGATCATCAACCTCCTGAAGAAGCTCAAGAAGGAGCTCGGTCTCTCCATGATATTCATCACCCACGACCTCAGCATCCTCGCCGAGATCAGCGACCGCGTTGCCATCATGTACGCGGGCAAGATCGTCGAGATTGGAGACAGCGAGAAGATCTACTACGAGCCGGCCCACCCGTACACCCAGAAGCTCCTCTCAGCTATACCGAGGCTCCACGAGGACATTGAGAGGCTTGAGTTCATTCCGGGACAGCCGCCCAACCTCATCAACCCGCCGAAGGGATGCCGCTTCAACCCGAGGTGCCCATACGTTATGCAGGTCTGTAAGGAGCAGGAGCCCGAGCTGAAGGAAGTTGATAAGGACCACTACGCCGCATGCTGGCTGCTGTGAGGTGTGAGAAATGGCCGAGCCGGTACTTAAAGTTGAAAACCTCAAGAAGTACTTCCCCATCAAGAGAGGCTTCGTGGACACCATCAAGGGTGCCCCGCAGAAGAAGGTTCACGCCGTTGACGGCATAAGCTTCGAGATATACAAGCAACAGGTCTTCGCCCTGGTTGGTGAGAGCGGCTGTGGTAAATCAACCACCGGAAAGCTCATCGTCAAGCTCCTCGAGCCGACGGACGGAAGGATATACCTCGAGGGCAACGACGTCACCCACGTCAAGACCAAGGAGGAGATACTCAACTACCGCAGGCACGTGCAGATGATATTCCAGGACCCGTTCAGTTCAATGAACCCGAGGTTTAGGATATTCGACATCCTCGAGGAGCCGCTGCTCATACACGGCATCGGTGAGACCAAGGCCGAGCGTGAGGAGCTCATATACAAGGCCCTCGAGATGGTCAAGATAACCCCCCCGGAGGACTACGTCGGCAGGTTCCCGCACATGCTCTCCGGTGGTCAGAGGCAGCGTGTGGCTATAGCAAGGGCCCTCATCCTTAACCCGACCTTCGTCGTCGCCGACGAGCCGGTCTCGATGCTTGACGTGTCCATCCGTGCTGAGGTTCTCGAGCTGATGAAGGAGCTCAAGGAGAAGATGGGCGTCACCTACCTCTACATCACCCACGACATGTCCACAGCGAGGTACTTTGCCGACTGGATGGCGGTCATGTACCTGGGTAGGATAGTCGAGATGGGACCGGTCGAGAAGGTCATCGACAACCCGCTCCACCCGTACACAAGGGCTCTCTTAGCGGCCGTTCCGGAGCCCAAACCGGAGCGCAGAAACGTCATCAAGGAGCTGCCCATCAAGGGTGAGGTTCCCAACGCTGTTGACATACCGCCCGGATGCCGCTTCCACCCGAGGTGCATCTACGCCCAGAAGGGACTCTGCGACGCCAAGCACCCGCAGCTCGTCGAGTACGAGCACAACCACTTTGCGGAGTGCCACCTCGTCGGCAAGTACTGATCTTCTTCTTTTCTTTACTCTGGGTGATGCCTATGGGAACGTTCAGGGATGCCATGGAGTACCCTCTTCTCAAGGCTGGCCTGATAATGCTCGTCCTCGCCCTCGTTATATCTGCGGCGGGTTTCTACCGCGTTGGCAAGGTCTATTCGGCCAGTGGGACCCTGGGGGAGGGAATGCACTACCTGGGTGATGATAAATTCGAGACTGAGTATCTGTACCACAACAGAACGCTGATCCTCTCCTCTTCGGGTGCCAACCTCTCCCTGATTCGGGGGACCGAAATGACCAACTACACGATTGTGAACCGCGAGATAACGCTCCACCCGAGCGAGAGGCCGGTGATATACATTTTTAACGGGAGCGTGAACTATACTTACAGCGCGACGGCCATTGACTACCCCTACGCCATCTACTCGGTGGTGGCCTTCGTGCTGATGCTGGTTGGGGTTGTTATGGCTTTCATGGGGTACTCCCAGCTACTGAGGGATGTGAAGGAGGGTAGGAGATGAGGGAGCTTGATTACAGCGCTGTCATTGGGAGGATAACCGGGTTCATAAGGGAGAGCGTTGATGGGGCCGGCGCCGAGGGCGTCGTTGTTGGTATAAGCGGGGGCATAGACAGCGCCACCGTTGCATATCTCGCCGTGGAGGCCCTCGGAAAGGAGAGGGTTCTCGGCCTGATAATGCCCTACTACGAGAACCGCGACCTTGACGACGCCCGGCTGGTATGCGAAAGCCTGGGGATTGATTACAAAATAGTCAACATAAAGCCCATCGTCGATGAGTTCGAGAGGGCCGTTGGAAGGCTCGACATCAAGAGCAGGGGGAACGTGATGGCAAGGACGAGGATGGTGCTCCTCTACGCCCACGCCAACGCAATGAACCGCCTCGTCCTCGGAACCAGCAACAGGAGCGAGGTTCTCACTGGGTACTTCACGAAATGGGGCGACGGTGCCAGCGACTACGCTCCTCTCATAAACATCTACAAGACCGAGGTCTGGGAGATAGCAAAGCTCCTTGGAGTTCCGGAGAGGATAATCAAAAAGAAGCCGTCGGCCGGCCTGTGGGAGGGGCAGACGGACGAGGACGAGCTCGGGATAAGCTACCGCCTCCTCGACGAGATACTCTGGCGCATGGTTGACCTTGGAATGGAGAAGGCTGAAATAGCGAGGGAGCTTGGAATAAGCGTCGAGATGGTCGAATACGTCGAAAGACTGGTGAGGGGCAGCGAGCATAAGAGGCGCCTTCCGGTTGGCCCCACCCTCTGAGGTGAGCCCATGAGGAGGGGATACCTCTTAGTTTTTCTCGCCGCGTCGAGCTGGGGTACCCTTGGCATATTTGCCAAGTACCTCGACGGCTTTGGCCTCAGTCCGTTCACGATGGTCTTTTACCGCGTTCTCTTCGCGCTGATGCTCCTCGGTACGTACCTTGAGCTCAGGGGGATTGGACTGTCCATAGGGAGGGAGAGGCTGAAGTTCTACGCCATCTACGGATTCTTCAGCATCTTCCTCTTCTATACCCTCTACTTCTACACGGTGACCATCTCGTCAGTCTCCTTCGCGGTCCTTCTCCTCTACACCGCCCCGGTGTACTCGATAGTTCTGGGCAGGTTGATCTTCAAAGAACCCCTGAGGAGGGAGAAGCTCATCGCCCTCGTCATGGTCATGGCGGGCGTAGTCCTCGTCAACGGTTCCGGGGCCGAGTTCTCGACCAGGGCGCTTCTCTTCGGCCTCCTGACCGGACTGACCTACGCTCTCTACGGGGTTCTAGCCAAGCTCGCGGTGAGGAAGGAGGAACCCGAGAAGGCCCTCTTCTACACCCTCCTGTTTGGACTCCTGTTTCTCCTTCCCTTCACTGACTTCAGCGTCCCAACGGGGGCGGTTCCATATCTCTTCGCGCTGGCATTCTTCCCGACGTTTCTCGGCTACATCCTCTACAACCATGCGCTAAAGGAAGTTGAGGTCAGCAGGGCCAGCATAGTTGCCACCATAGAACCCGTGGTTGCCATAGTCCTGGCGTTCGTTCTCTTCGGCGAGAGGCTGAGTGTGGCACAGCTCGCCGGCGCCGCCCTGATCATAGGGGGCTCGGTGATAGTGCACATGGGGGAGAAGGAGGGGCCGGAGGAAGCCCGCTAGACGTGGAAGTACCTCTCGAGCTCCCACTCCGTCACCTTCTTTGTTTCCTGGGGAATGTCCCGTGAGGCTAGGTACTCCAGGTAGTCTTCCCACTCGCGTTCTTTGTGCTCCACGAAGTTCCTGTAGGCACCGCCCAGGGCCTCTCTGACGACCCGGTCCCTCTTCAGCTCGTCGAGCGCCTCCCCGAGACTTTCGGGCAGGGTACCTATCCCGAGTCCGGCCCTCTCGGAGTCTTCCATCTCGTAGACGTTTGCCTCGGTGTACGCCTCCGGCTCCAGTCTTCTTTTTATTCCGTCGAGTCCGGCCATTAGAACCGCCGCGAATGCCAGGTATGGGTTGGCGCTGGGGTCGGGACACCTGTACTCTATCCTGGCCCCGTTGCCCCAGAACGCGGGAACCCTTATCAGGGTGCTCCTGTTGCGGTAGCCCCAGCTGATGTAAACGGGAGCCTCGTAGCCGGGGACGAGGCGCTTGTAGCTGTTCACCGTCGGGTTCGTGACCGCCGAGAGGGCCCTCGCGTGCTTTAGCAGGCCACCGAGGAAGTGCAGTGCGGTCTCACTGAGGCCGTCCTCCCCGATGAATGCGTTCTCTCCGTCCCTCCAGAGGCTTATGTGGAGGTGCATCCCGTTCCCGGGAGATCCGTGGATGGGCTTGGGCATGAAGGTCGCGTATAAACCGCGCATCTCGGCTGTCGCTTTGACGATGTATTTGAAGCTGACTATGTTGTCCGCCGTTTTGAGGGCCTCATCGTAGCGGAAGTCTATCTCGTGCTGGGACTTCCCGACCTCGTGGTGAAGAACCTCCGGGACGAGGCCAAAGGCCCGCATGTAGAGCGCTATCTCCCTCCGCAGGGTGCGGGCCCTGTCGAGGGTGACGAGGTCAAAATAGCCCCCGCTGTCGGGTATCTTAAGCTCCCACGTTCCGTTCTTTTTGAAGAGGTAGAACTCCGGCTCCGGGCCGATGTATGCCCTGAAGCCCTCCTTTTCGAGTCTCTCGATCGCCGCTCTGAGCACCCCCCGCGGATCCGCACCGTAGGGGCTTCCGTCTTTGTAGATGTATCCATAGACCCTCGCTATTCCCTCCCACGGGACCTCGGTGTAGGTGGTCGGATCGGGCTTCAGCACGAGGTCGCTGTCTTCTATCCTCTGGAAACCGGATATGGACGAGCCGTCAAAGGCTATCCCCTCCGCCAGCGCGTCTTCGTATCTATCCACTGGTATCTCCATGCCCTTTGGAACCCCGTTGATGTCGACGAAGACCAGCTGGACGAACCCCGGCGACCCGGCCCCATGACCAATTCCAACCGTGGAAATTTCGTTCATTTTTATCACCGTCGAATGTTCTAACGTTCAATTTTTATGCCAGATTACTGAACGATTAATCTGATAAAAGCCTTTTCACTGGATTTTTGTCACTATGACGAGCGGATGTGCGGGACTTCCACCCTTTGACAGCAAAATGTTCATTCCGTTGTCAAAATCATATGAAATTTACATTTTAATGTTAAACAAAGCTTTTTGTGCTTCGGCCGTAGCCATAAACATGACAAAGGCGGAGGACATACTGAACAGGGAGATCGCGAGGATGAACCTTTACCTCCCCGCTCTCCGTCCCACCCTTTCCCAGCTCCTGGCGGAGGAGGAGCCCAGCGTTAGACTCCGCGACGGGAGCTATCACTATTTCCGGCGCTCCGAGCTTGAGTACCTGAGGGGCCTGGTGGACGGTGATGAGTGCGAGCGCCTCAAGGTGCCCATAGTCCTGGAGATAAGTACCCTCCACAGGGGCTACTTCAGGGTCAGGGGGCGCGTGGAGGTCAAGGTCATAGATAAAATCCTGGGCACCTACAGCATCCTGGAGGAGCGGGACGAGGAGCTTTATCCCCGCTACCTGCTTCCGAGGATTAGACGGGCTCTCCCGACCACCACAACCTACGCGTTCATAGCGGAGTGATGACCATGGACGAGGACACTAAGGTTCTCAAGGACTACCTAATCTTCACGGTGCCCCACGTCACCGTGCTGGCGGGGGCCATTCTGGGCGTCATGATGATTCTAGGGGTTCCCGTTAACCTTGCCCTGGGGATTTTTGCCAGCCTGTATGGTGCAATGCTTCTGATCCTCGGCATGATAATCCGCCCCCACGTCTCCGGTATCCGTGCGTACTGGCTTTTTATTGCGTTCACGGTTTTTCTCATTCTCTCTGGGTGCTTTCTGTCCCTGCACGGTAGGTAAATTTATATCCAATTGCACTTAATAATAACCGGTGAGGTTCATGAAAAAGGCGGGCGTTTTACTGCTGTCCTTGATGTTGCTTTCCACTGCTCACCTTGTCTCCGCCCAATCCGGGCTGGTGACATCTGACGCAATTTCGGTTGTGAGGGGCGACTACTCCGAGGGGGCACTAACTCTCAGGAGCACCGTTGGATTCACCTATCATGTAGTTAGCTACAGGGGTTTCCTGGTGTTTGACGAGAACATGAACCGTGTTAATGGGTTCAATTTTACAATCTC
Organism: Thermococcus celericrescens; assembly: GCF_001484195.1. NCBI lineage: Archaea > Methanobacteriati > Methanobacteriota > Thermococci > Thermococcales > Thermococcaceae > Thermococcus > Thermococcus celericrescens. Next base: position 6,663 of record NZ_LLYW01000006.1, on the reverse strand, counting down.
CCCGTCAGTGTTCACTGACTGGCAGGGTGGCGATACCCACACCGTGCGCTATCGGCTGGAGTGCCCGCGCAACGTCTCCCCCGGCAATTACACACTTCGGCTCAATTTTATTGCATCGACACAAAACGGTCTCATATATGTTGTTCCGGTTGATGTGGCCCTTACCGTGATGGGCTCCCCCCTAAAGTTTGGCGACGTCGAGGCCTACGTTCAGGACAGGCCCGGCTCATCCTACGTTCTGAACGGGGAGACTATAGTCGTTTTCTCCTACGTCACCAACATCGGTCACGGGAACGTCTCCGCGGTGGGGCAGGTCTCCCTGGTCAGGGATGGAAAAACCTACTTCTTCGAGAACAGGACGCTGACCTTCGTACCCGGGGACAACCTCGTCCAGTTTGAGGTACCCGTCGGATACGACCTTTCCCCCGGGACGTACCGGCTCCACTATCTCCTCAGGTACGATGGGGGCACGTACAGGTACTCCAAAGACTTCCCCGTAAAGTTCGGGGTCACGCTGGTGGGGGTGTCCCTAAAATCCGACGAGGTGAAGGTGAACGAGGACAACAGGGCGTACGTGACGGTTCTCTCCGAGAGGCTCATCGGCATGAACCTGACAGTTGATGCTTACGGGGACGGGGAGCTGATATCGAGGGCTGTGGAGCCAACGGAGATTGGAGGGGGTACAACGGTTCTCGAAGTTTCCCTCCCAACTAACGTGTCGGGCTCCATCACGGCCGTCATAAAACTGACCTTCGGTGAACGCCTGATCGGGGAAGGCAACGTTACCTACACCGTTTCAGCTCCCCCCGTGCTCGCAAACGTCTCCTACGAGAGGACTGCCAACGATGAGGTGCTCTTCAAGCTCGCCGTCGAAAACCCCGGGAACGGGAGTGTGAACGGCGTTCTCACCTACAGGATATCCTCGGATGAGGGGGTAATGTACAAGGACTCCATAGAGGAATCCATACCCCCCGGGACCAGCGAGATAACGGTGAAGTTTGAGGTTCCGGTGGGGAAGACTGTCTACTACGAGTTTGCCCTCACCGCAGCAGGGGAGACGAGCACCGCGAAGGGACAGCTCTACCTGGAGCCCCCCGAGCCGACGACCACGACTTCGTCCCCCACGCCCACGACCTCATCCACCGCACCATCGAACCACCACGACTGCTGGTGGTGGCGGTGGCTCCAGGGCCCCCTGGATCGGCCTCGTGGCAGTGGCTTTCATCCTCCTGGCGGTGGGTGCCTTCTACTACCTGAACCGCGCGGAGGGGACCCGGAAGAAGCGCGTCAGGCCAAAGCCCAAGAGGCGCTCCCCCCTGGGCAGGTTCAAGAGGCCCAAGAAGCCGGAGTTTAAGGAGAACAAGGAGCTCCCCAGGAAGAAGTGAGCTTTCACTTCCTTTTTGTTTCGTTCAATGTCCCAAATGCCAACCTTTTTATTCCGGTTGTCCAAACTACTCACGGCGAGGGGGTCGGGGACTCTCGGGGTGCTCCCGAGGAAGTTCCGCCCACCTCACCGGGGCCGCGGTGCCGCGAGGCACCTCCCGAGAGGGGGGGCAACGGCGCAGAAACGACACGTCCCGGCGGGTATGGGGATGAAAGCGGCGAAGGACCCGGCGACGGGCTCCGAGCTAACCCGCAGACGACCCGTCGGGGACCGGTGAAACGGCCGTCCCGCGGGGTGCAAGGCCGAGGGAGGGGCGATGAAGTCCCGGTGCGAGCCCCGTGGTAGGCCGCTCAGTCGAATGTCCCCTTGAGACAGAAGGCGGGCTACGACCCCCTCGCCCTAATGTCCAGCAGGGATGCGAGGAGTATCAGGACCCCTCCGAGTGCTGTTCTAACCCCCGGGACCTCTCCGAATATCAGAAACGCGTACACCACCGCGCTCATTGGGTCTAAATAGCTCAGCAGGGCCGCCTCGTTGACCTCCACCTCTTTGAGTCCGTCCATGTAAAGGAACAGCGCCAGAACGGTATGGACTCCGACGAGGACGAGAACCGCCCACCAGGCCGGCTCCTCGACGCCTGAAACCGCCATAAACGGGGCGAGCACGAGCGATGCTATCGCGAGCTGGAGGAACGTCAGCGTTTTGCCATCGATCCCGCGCAGGAATCTCCCGAGGTTCGGTATCATGGCGTAGAAGAAAGCCGCAGTCAGGGCGAGTAAGATTCCAACAAAGTCTCTGTTGCCCAAATCGATGTTCTGGCCGCTCATAATCAGGATAAGCCCCGTGAATGCGGTGCCTATCAGGAGCCAGCTCTTCAGGTTCAGTCTCTCACCGAGGAAGCGCCACGAGATAACCGTCGCTATTATCGGGGCTATGTAATAGACGAGAACCGCGTTTGCTATGGTGGTGTAGTTGAACGCCGTGAAGAGGAAAACCCAGTTTAAGGCGAGGGAAACGCCCAGTGCCAGGAGGGGCTTCCATCTGGCCCTCAGGAGTGGGGGGAGCGATTGGAGCCATTCATTCTTTCCGGCAAGGATGGCGAGGAGCAGGAGGGCGCCGAGGGACACCCTGAAGAAGGCGACCCCTAGGCCGGATAGGTTTGAGAAGCGTGCGAATATCCCCACGCTACCCCATATCAGCATCGCCGTGGCGATTTTTATCCTTCCGTTCACAGGTCATCCCCGTGCTCTTCCAGCCATTCTTCGTAGGCTTCCCTGACCTCATTCTTCCTGAACCTGGGAACGGCATCCTCAAATGGGTTAAACTTTTCGAGCTTTCTTTCATCCGAGCCGATGTACGTCGTCACGAGTCCAACCTTTGAGTGCAGGCTCGACGGGAGGCGGAGGATTCTTTTAACATCGACCGTAACGCGACCGTCAAAGTAGGCCTTTGAGAACGTACTCGAGAGGGAAAACAGCCTTGTCAGGGTTTTGTATCCTATTCCCCGCGGGAACGCGGTTAGGAGTCCCTTCCGCACGAAGCCCTCGTATATCTCCTCCCTTCCCTCCAGGAGCTTCTCAACCTGGCCCTTTTTCAGGCCTATGTTGAACAGGTGGTTCTCGTTGGCCCTCCTTATGAAGTACCCGAACCTGAGGCGGAAGACCCTGTAATAGCCGGAGGAAAGCATTATCCTCCTGCTCTGGATATCATCGAAAGTTATCTCCTCCGCGGCACTGATGTATGCCAGAACCTTTTCCCTGGCCTTGCCGTCGAGGGAGAGCGCCCAGTCGTCTAGAACGCGGATGTGGTAGCCCCTGCCGGAATAGACCACGTGGACATCCTCGAAGCCGAAGTCCTCCTTGAGAACCACGAGGGTGTCCCTCGCCAGCTCCTTCGCGTCCTCGAGACATATCGGGCACACCCGGCCGTGCTCGTGGATGTGGGAGCACCTCCTCAGGGGCAGGTCCTTCGCGTCTATGTCGAAAACGAGCTCGGCCCCGAGCCAGCCCTCCATATCCTTGGGCTCTTCGTAGAGGGCGACGCTGGAATAGACCGCGTAGGGGGCGGTTGTCTTCACGTAGTCCTCCAGGTCGCGGACGTCGAGGAAGACGTTCTTCCTGTCGCTCGGCCCCTCGCCGCTGTGGTCGAATCCAAACTCCCTGTTCTCCAGGCTCTCGACTATGAACCCCGGCAGTTTCTCTGCGCTCCACTCCCTCCTGTAATAGAGCGCTCTCTCCTCCTTCGTCATCTCCCTGAGGAGCTCAGCCATTTTCCTCACCGCCCTCTTTGGCCCCTTCGTCCGTTTCTCCGCCCTCGCCTTCTCCCTTCCGCCGGTTTTCAAGGTAGAGCTTCCTGAGGTAGTAGGTCAGGGGGTTCTTGATGTTCCTGCAGTCCCTGTCTGGCCTGCAAAGTTCCGGCGCGTTGGCCCGTATCTTGGAGCAGTTGGGCGGGAAGTACCAGGTCGAGTTCCCGCTGTCCTCAAGGGTAGGGCTGTCCGTGAGGCCGAAGCCGAGGTGGTACCAGATGTTCTTTACCTCGTGGGGCTGATCCTCGAAGAGGGGCGGCGAACAGCGGTTGCCTGCCTCGATGATCACGGGCAGTATCTCCCTCTCCACAACGCCCAGGTCGCTCACGCAGTCCTTTATCCTCACGTCCCTCCTGGGGGGATTGGGGCAGAGCCTGGCGTAGCTCAGGAAGCTCGTCAGGAGAACGGTTATAGCGTAGTTCCTGAGGCCCGAGGGAACGCCGCCCAGGGCAATCTTGACGCACGGCGGGAACAGGTCGAAGCGCAGCGGTTGCGCCTTGGCGGAGCCCATCCTCTCCAGCCTCTCCTTGTAGTGCTCCCGCGCTATCTCGCCGAGCTTCTCGTAGAGCCGGAGGTAGTAGTCGGGCAGCTCGTCCCTTATCTCGTAGAGCAGGTTCACCGCCCTGTCGAAGTTCCTCTCGAAGGAGCGCTTCCACAGCTCAATGGCCCCTTCCTCCGTGAGGTACGCGTATCCGTTCCTCACGTAGACCTCTTTGAGGGAGCCCTCCCACAGCTCCAGGAACTTTGATAAGTGTATCCTGTATCCCAGCCGCAGCTTCCTCCTCTCGTCGGGGGACAGCTCCGTGTGGTGGGTTCTCTCGAGTATGGTTCTGTCCCTCTCGGGGATTTCGCCGCCGGGGACTGCCTCGAGGGGTGTGGAAACCCCCACGAGCGTTCCTTTCTGCAGTATCCTCCTGTGGTATATCCTCAGGTTGGCCTCCCTGACGACCTCCCTCTCAAGGCCGTACGGCGAGAAGGCCAGCGCTCCCAGGAGTGCGTAGAATGTGAGCAGATCCCGTATCCCCTCCAGCTCAAGAATGTCCTTGGGTATTTCCCCGGACTTTATCCAGCTAACCCTCTCGAGGGCGGCATCAATCCCAACGTACGACGGTATTATCATGAGCAGCTCGGTTATTCCACCGAACTCGTCTTTAACGAGCCGCCTGGCCTCGGGCCCGAATGGATCCAGCATGGCTTCACCTCTTCAGGGTATTGGTCTCGATTATTGCTAACGGGCAAAAAAATGTTTTGTTGGAAAGGTATCCCGTTTCTCAGAGAATCTTTCCCATGAAAGAAAAATCTTGGACTTTATCCCACCAACGGCGGAGTGACGTGGGTGGAATTCCAAAAGTTTTATATTCTTTTCAATCCAGAAGTTATATTAGAGTGGGTGATCAGGTCAAAGCATTACCGACTAACGTTCAAGGGTGATTTAAATGGGGAGATACGCAGTGGAGAGGGTGAAGAGCGGCATCCCTGGCTTTGATGACTTAATTCAGGGAGGCTTCCCCAAGGGCACCACCGTCCTTGTCACCGGTCCAACTGGTAGCGGAAAAACAACTTTTGCCGTTCAGTTTGCATACAAGGGAGCTGAGTTATATAACGAACCTGCCGTTATCGTTACCCTTGAGGAGAGGGCCCAGGATCTCAGGAAGGAGATGGCCACCTTTGGGTGGGATCTTGAGAGGCTGGAGCGCGAGAAGAAGATCGCCATTGTTGATGGTGTAAGCGCGGTCGTTGGGCTTCCCTCTGAGGAGCAGTATGTGCTTGAGGGCAATCTCAACACGGAGGACTTTCTCCGCTACATCTACCGCGTCGTCAAGGCAATCGATGCCAAAAGGCTTGTGATCGACTCAATTCCATCCATCGCCTTCAGACTGCATGACGAGTCCAGGATACGGGAGGTCCTGCTTCAGCTGAACACTATCCTCCTGGAGATGGGGGTTGCTTCAATATTGACCACTGAGGCTCCAGACCCCGGAAGGGGTAAAATAAGCCGCTACGGAATGGAGGAGTACATAGCAAGGGGGGTTGTCCTTCTTGATTTCGTCGAGAAAGAGGTCGAGCTGAAGCGCTATCTCCTGATAAGGAAGATGCGCGAGACCAAGCACTCGATGAAGAAGTACCCCTTCGAGATAACCGAGGAGGGCATAGTGGTCTACCCGAGCGGTGAGGTGTACTGACTTTTATTTCCTCATGCACCCCGGGAGAGGGTAAAATTTTTAAGGTTCAGTGGTTACTTTTGACCATGGTCAGTGATATAAGGATCGTATTTGTATTGTTGATAGGTTCTATTGTGGTTTTAACTGCACTGGCGGCAGTAAGTGAAAGTCGGGTCGAGTCCAGCGCGTTCGTTGGTCTCTGTGTGTATTCTGAGGATGGATTCTCCATCCTGACCAACGGCACGGAGAGCGTCGGGGTCTATGCCTCACTCGACGTTGGACGGGTCTACCGGGTTACGGGCGTCCCGTACAACTCAACCTCCGGTCCAAGGATGAGACCCGAGAGCGTGGAGCTCGCGGAACCGACGTTCCCCCTCGACTCGGTGACTGGAGCGTACTGGCCCTCGCGGGGATACTACCTCCTCACACCCTCAAAGATACGGCTTGCGTTCCCGATAGACGCCGCTAAGGGGGAGATGGTCAGCGTCGAGGGCCTCTGGCACGGCGGGAGGTTCTACCCCCTCCACTATCGACGACTCGGCCTCCCCGACGGCCCCGTCGATGGAATGCCCTGGGAGGTCGAGGGGGTCGTCGTTTACTCCGGCAGGCAGACGCTCCTCTGGAACGGCAGCGAGGAGATAGCGGTCTATCCTCCCTACGGCGTCGAACTCGAGCCGGGTCAGAGGGTTCGGGTTCTTGGAACCGTCAGGCTCTACTCGAGAATCTCCCTGTTCGTCGATTCCCGGGACGACATCCTGGTACTCGGGGCCGCGGAGAGGAGACCTCTCCAAGGCGCGGGGATTGGGGATATC
>NZ_LLYW01000005.1 GCF_001484195.1 Thermococcus celericrescens | reverse complement strand
CCTTCTCCTTGCCGTTGGTCCCGTTGAGTATCGCCTCCACGTTGATGAACTTGGCCAGCCCCGGCTCCGCCTCGACGACGGTCCTGAGCCTCTCGACGGCGTAGCTGCTCGGCTTGGCCTTGACGCGCTGCTTCTTCTCTCCCTCGACGCTGTAGACCTGCACCGAGAGCGATCCGTCGCGGTAGACGGTTATGCCCTTGCAACCGAGCTTGTAGGCGAGGAGATAAGCCGCCTTGACGTCCTCGACGGTGGCGTCGTTCGGCATGTTTATGGTCTTGCTGGCGCTGTCGGTAAGCCAGAGCTGGATGTTGGCCTGCGCCAGGAGGTGGTCGAGCCAGTGGATGTCCATGGAGGTTACGAAGACGCGCTGGAGGTCCTCAGGAATCTCCTCGAGACCCTGGACCGAGCCGTAGTTGTCGCTTATCTTCCTGAGTATCTCGTCGCTGTAGAGGCCGCGCTTCTTGAGTTCGGACTCGAAGACGGGGTCAACGTAGTAGAACTCACCGACGGTGACGCTCTTCTTATAGACGAGGGCGAATATGGGCTCGATTCCGCTGGAGGTGTCGGCTATCATCGAGACCGAACCCGTTGGCGGGCACGTTGTTACCATTCCGTTCCTTACGCCATAGCGCCTGATCTCTTCGGCCAGCTCGTCCCACGGCAGGTTCCATATCTCGCGGTGGTAGAAGCCCTCAACCGGGAGCTCGCCGTCCTTGTATTTGCTCTTTTCATAGAGCGGGAAGGTCCCGCGCTTCTTGGCCGCTTCGACGGAGTACTTGTAGGCGTAGAAGGTGAGGTACTCGGTGGCCTTTCTCATGAAGTCGTAGCCCTCTTTGCTGTTGTATGCTATGCCCAGCTTGAAGAGCGCATCAGCCAAACCCATCATTCCGACGCCTATTCTCCTCGTGAGCTTGGTGTTGCGGTCTATCTCGGGAAGCGGGAACTTGTTGACGTCGATGGCGTTGTCGAGGTACTTAGCGACCTTCTGAATGACATAGGCGTACTCGTCCCAGTCGAAGTACGGCTGGCCTTCCTCGTCGTACTTCACGAACTTTGCAAGGTTAATCGAGGCCAGATTACACGATTCGTAGTCGTAGAGCGGCTCTTCTCCGCATGGATTGGTCGCGCGGATTTTTTCGCCCTTTGCAGGCTCCAGAACGTTCCTCCTGTTGATGACGTCAAAGAATACCACACCGGGGTCTGCCTTCGCCCAGGCCATGAAGGCGAGCTCTTCGAAGAGGCTCTTGGGGTCTATCTCCTTGACCCTCTCGCCCGTCCTCGGGTTGACGAGCGGGTAGCGCTTGCCCTCCTTGAGGGCCTCCCAGAAGTCCTCCCAGATGCCGACGCTTATGTTGAAGTTGCTGAGCACGTTGGTTCCGATGTTCTTCTCCTTGGCGTGGATGAACTTTTCTATGTCCGGGTGCCAGACCTCAAGGATGCCCATGTTGGCGCCCCTTCTAACGCCTCCCTGTTTGATGACGTCGCTGACGGCGTCGATGAGGTGCATGAACGAAACTGGTCCCGAGGCGGCTCCGGTTGTTGTTCCGACCAAATCACCCTCTGGGCGGAGTTTTGAGAAATTAACGCCCGTTCCGCCGCCAGCTTTTTGTATCATGGCAACGTCGTGTGCCGCCTTCATGATGCTCTCCATGTCATCCTCTATCGGCACAACGAAGCACGCCGAGAGCATCCCGAGCGGCCTGCCCGAGTTGATGAGCGCCGGGCTGTTGGGCATGAAAACCTGGCTCGTCATCAGCCTGAAGTACTCCTCAACCTCGTCCTCGTATGAGTCAAAGGCCCCGTTTTCGAGCATTTCGACGACTTTCTCTATTGGGACCTTAATCTGGCCCTTCTCCGCCAGCTCGCGGTAGAGGTTGAGGAGCCTCTCGAAGTGGTATTTGTTGAGCTTGAACCTTCCGATGGAGAGCTTCCCGTCGTACTCGTCGAGGACTTTTAGATAGTGCTCCACCCTGCCCGGGTCCTGCTCATGGCCGCCCGCCCTGTCAAAAACGCGCTCGTCGTAGAGCAGGTCCGGAATGACAGCGAGAACAGCGACGCGCTCGAAGAGCTCCCTGGGGCTCTCAATTATCTCCCCCTTCTCGTTCTTTATCAGATAGCGTGAAGCAAGGACGCGGAGGGCGTTGATCGAGAAGCGCTTGTCTATCTCGTCCAGCCTGTCCTTGTTGAGTACCTTTTTCTTCTCCTCGCGTATCTCGGCCTTTCTCTTGCGGTAGAGGATGTAGGCCTTTGCCACGTCGAAGAGGCCGGCGCGCATGAGTTCGAGCTCGACTATGTCCTGAATGTTCTCTATGTGTGGGGTTTGGCCGTCGTACAGCTCGTTGACCCTTCTAACGACCCTTCTAACGACTTTATTGAGGAGCTTCTCGTCGCGAACGCCGACTTCAAGCATTGCCCTCTGTATAGCCCACTTTATACGCTCTTTATCGAACGGGACAATTCTGCCATCCCTTTTCATCACTTTTTCAACTGGCATATAAACACCCCTGACATACAGTTATCTATCGTTGCCCCTGTTAGGAGAAGCATCAGCGTAGCCCTATGATGCGCCCGGTAATATACCTTACCCCACCCAGTGTTGCCACGGTGACGAATTTTGACCTCAAAATTTGCCCGGAGGGTGAAGGGATAGAAAAATGGATGTCGGATAATTTATCCGAATATGACCTCCTCCCCGCTCTAGAGGGCGAGGGTTCGGCTTAACCCCTCGCTAAGGGCGGATAGGTTCGAGGGGTAATCCTCATCACCCCTTTTGAAGGGGGTTCGGAGAACCCCTCCGGGAGGGTCTTCCCCCAATTACCCCTACCTCCAGCCAAGGCTGGAAGGCTAGGGGTTATCTTTTCCACAACCTTCTTTAAAATATTAAACGCTCCAACAAGGTCGGCGTTCATAACAACATTCTTCCGAGACTTCCTTCAAGCGTTTAATGACAGTATTAAACCTCCACACGTGGGAGAGAAGGAAATTCTGCTTTTTACCATTATCAGAGTTTCTGGCTATTCCTTTGGGGTAACCAACGACGATTCTGTTAACTCCCAGCTGATAAAGCCTCTCGACAGTCTGCCTTACCGCAGTGTTGATGTAATGCTTGGCTTGTAGTTTAGCCTTCTCGTGCATTCTTTTGAGGTTCCTACTCGTTTTTGCTCCAGACTTGTTGAGTTTTGACTGGTATTCTGAAATCCTCTCCTGCCAGTAAAAGGCGATGCTCTTCAAGGGCCTTCCATTCACGAGGAAGCTTTCGCCGTTCTCAACGTAGACCGCCATTAAATTGTTCACTCCCAAGTCAATTCCCGCTGAAAGGTCGCCCAAGGGTTGTTTTGGAACTCTCACCCACTCGTCGTTGATTAGTTTTTCTTCCACCGTGATGTTGGTGTGAGCGTACCATTTTCGCTTTACCTCGTCGTAAGTTATCTCTAACCTTCCCTGCTTGCCCCTGAGGTAAATTTTCCCCTTGAATTGAATCCTCAATCTTCCAAATTTTCCAAGGCGCCTCAACTCGACGACGTTCCCGTCAATCCTGTACTGGTCGTTTCTGATGAGGATTATGAAGACTTTCTTACCGTTTTCTTCTCTAACAAAGCCGGGAGGTTTGGGCTTGAACCACTCCGGCAATTCTCCGTTTTTCTTCTTGTTGAGTTGGAAGAAGCTCCTCCAGCTTTCGGCGTTCTTTCTGGCTAATTGTTGAACCGTTGAACCACAATCCAGTTTTTGAACTCGTGATAGGCTTCCTTTTCCGTCCCGTTAAAATCAATCCTGCCGAATTCTTTGAATTGTTTTAAACGCTGGTAGTTCAGCTTGTTCCAGATTACTGCCGAAGCGTGAGCTAACTCGAAGAGGGTTTTCCTGCTCCTTGCTCGGCTGGAGTTTTACTGTTACTGAGCGCTTCATTGTTCCTCGCTTTCGGCTTTTTTAATCCAGAGTTTCATTGCCTCAGTTACGGCCATACCTAAGGCTCCTCTTATTTTTCCGTATTTTTTCGCCACGAGTTCTCTGAACTTTTTCTCGACATCATCATCAACTGATACGTTGATAACCCCTATTAGTCCACACCAATCAACATTAGTATGGTCTGGATTCATAAGCTTTTCGGGGAATGCTTTCCTACCTAGTGCTAACCTTTCAAACACTGTACCCCGCCCTAAAGGGCGAGGCTTGTTGAAAGAAAAATGTCAATCCCAACGAAAGCTTCAGGCTCGATTATTTCAACCTCCTTCGAAAAAACGACGTTTATGAAGACTCCTTTGGGCGTTCTCACCAACCACGTTTGCCCAACCTTCCAATCCTTAAACCTCTTGTGATTACCAACTACAAAACAGCCCCTTAACCGTGATGCCCTCAATGGAGTCCGTTATCTTTTTCTCTTGAAAACCCCGCCGTTTACGGCGGGGAGGAGGTCAGGACGAAGAAGTTCTCCCGTTTTCGATTTTCTCAACCAGCTCCCAGTATTCCGCTTTCCTTCCGAAAACCTCATCCATTGAAGCCTTTGGACGGGTATCAAAAGCACTAGACACCACCTGTTTCGGGTAGGTCCTGTCGTTAATAAGGATTGTGATCTAATACGACTCAAGGATAAAGAAGTAGACCCCACCCGAAACAGGTACGGTCTCACTCACCCCTCTGTATCTTTGCGTGCCCGCCGACGAGGCTCTTCCTGAGCTCGAGGTTTCTTATCTCGCACTTCTCGTCTATGATGGAGCGCCATATCGTGGAGTTCCTGATGACCGTGTTCCTGAAGACTATCGAGTCGCTTATGTCCGAGTTCTCTATGGTGCAACTCTCGCCGATGTAGGCGTAGGGGCCGATTATGGAGCGCCCCAGGATTTTCGCACCCCTCTTTATGACGACCGGCGGGATTATCTTGGCGTAGGGGCTTATCTGAATCTCCTCGACGTGGCTCTCCCGGAGGAGCGTCTTGAGGGCCTCCAGGTAGCTGTCGGCCGAGCCTATATCATACCAGTACTCGGAGAAGCGGTAGGCCTTTATCGGCTCGCCTTTGGAGAGGAGCCACTGGAGGAAGTAGCCGGGGGAATCGCGGTTGCCGTTGGAGAGGTACTCATCGATGCGCTCCATAACGACTTTTGGAAAGACGTAGACGCCGGTGCTTATTAGGGTCGAGCGCGGCTGGGCCGGCTTCTCCTCGAATGAGATCACCCTGTCCCCCTCAAGAACCACAACGCCGTAGCGCTTCGCCAGTTCGAGGTCGCCGACGTCGTAGACCGCTATCAGCGTCCTGCCGTCATAGGCCCTGAGAAAGTCCGTCAGGGAGAAGGAGAAGAGGTTGTCGCCGGCGATGACGAGGTAGTCGTCGAGGCCCAGCTCATCGACGGCCTTCTTCATGGCCCCTATCGTGCCGAGCTTCTCCTCCTCGTGGAGGGTATCCTCGACGATGAGCTCAACCCCCCGCTCCTCTGCGTAGGGGCGGAAGTGAGCCTCGAAGAAGCGGTTCGTGGAGATGTAGGTCTCAAGTCCAAGCTCCCCCACCTTCTCCAGTATGTAGTCGAGGATCACCCTGTTGCCAACGGGCAGCAGAGCCTTGGGGTTGTCCTTGGTTATGGGCCACAGCCTCGTCGCGTAGCCGCCGGCCATTATGAGGACTTTCATTGATTATCACCATCCAGGGGTTATCAAGACCGTCATAGGATGGGTCCAAACGTATTTAAATAATTTTGTCTCATCATCGGTGGTGGTACGAATGAAGGTCCTGGTAACGGGAGGTGCCGGGTTCATAGGCTCACACCTGGTGGACAGGCTGATGGAGCTCGGATGGGAGGTCAGGGTTCTCGACGACCTCAGTGCGGGCAGTCTGGAAAACATAAAGCGGTGGCTGAACCACGAGCGCTTTGAGTTCATCAAGGGAGACATGAGGAACCGGGGGATCGTTGAGGAAGCCGTTGAGGGCGTCGATGCCGTCTTCCACCTCGCGGCGAACCCTGAGGTTAGAATAGGTTCCCAGAGCCCGGAGCTGCTCTACGAGACAAACGTGCTGATAACCTACAACCTGCTCAACGCAATGAGGGGTTCAAGCGCCAGGTACCTCGTTTTCACGTCGTCCTCAACCGTCTACGGCGATGCATCCGTGATTCCGACGCCGGAGGACTACGCCCCGCTCGAGCCGATAAGCGTCTACGGTGGTGCCAAGCTGGCCGCCGAAGCTTTAATCAGCGGGTACGCTCACACTTTCGGGTTCAGGGCCCTGATCTTCCGCCTCGCCAACATCATAGGCGAGCGCTCCAACCACGGGGTCATCTACGACTTCATAAACAAGCTCAGGAAGAACCCGGGGGAGCTTGAGATACTCGGCGACGGCACCCAGAGGAAGAGCTACCTCCACGTGAGCGATACCGTTGATGGCATGCTCCACATCTTTGAGCACTTCAGGGGGAGCGACAAAACCGTCGACTTCTACAACCTCGGGAACGACGACTGGATAACCGTGAGGGAGATAGCGGAGATAGTCAGCGAGGGGATGGGCCTGGAGCCGGAGTTCCGGTTCACCGGCGGCGTCGATGGGGGCCGCGGCTGGAAGGGGGATGTCAAGTTCATGCGCCTGGGCATAGAAAAGGCAAAGGGAACCGGCTGGAGTCCGAGGCTCAACAGCTACGGCGCCGTGGAGAGGACGGTGAAAGAGCTCCTCGATCACATCGAATCCCCGTAGAGTCTGAAATCCACCCTTTTTCTCTCCCTCCAGCGCCACAGGAGGGCAAAGATCGAGAACGCCGCCAGCAGCGCGACCTGGGTCTCCGGGGTGTAGAGCTCATTACGCAGCACCCTTAGAGCGGCCAGCGCCAGTATCGGCAGGACCACCGCGGCAAGGGGCAGTCTGGAGGATGCTAAACCCCTCACGTCACTGCCCGGCACCAGGAGCAAAAGAACGCCCGCGATGAAGAGGGGCCAGTACACTATCCCAAGGAGCACCAGGGCGGCGGGGATTGCACCCTCTGGCCTAATCTCGCGGTAGTCCTTCGGAAGACTCGGAAGGAAAGTCAAGGACATCATCTCACGCAGGGCCATGAAGGATGGCAGGATGAGGAAGAAAACCGCCTTAACGGCCGCGTAGGAGAGGACGTCTCCGATGCGCACCTCGTTGAGGGCCAGAACACCGAATACAAAGTAGATCGCCAGGCCCCAGTCCCGCCGCTTCCACGAGGCCACGTAGGCCAGGGGCAGCAGGAGAACCGATCTGGCGCCCAGTGCCAGTCCACCGAGGAGGGCAACGAAGAGCCACATCATCCCAGTTCCCTCACGACTTCCCTCGCGTAGTCTTCAGGCCCGAGATCCACAGTGGGGACCAGGGAGTTGAACTTCCTGATCAGTTCTTCCCTCTCCAGGTACCTTTCATAGAGGATTTTAAGGGTTTCCTCATCCAGGGGGCCGGCATGGAAGAGCACTGGGTTTGGCGAGAGGATGGCTATTGTGTGCTTTTTCTTCAGCATCGAGATCAGCCTGTAGAGCCTGGACGTGTCGCTCATGAGGTCGGTAACTAAGAGGAGATGCGCCGGCTCCTTGATGCCCAGGAGAGCCTCCGCCAGGCCCGCCCTTCTGCGGGGAAAGATGCGCGAGAGGAAGCGCCTGCCTCTGGGGGAGAGCTCGCCAAGCCTTACCCTGAAGCCTGGCCTCCCTCCAGCCGGTCTGAACTCCAGAGCGTTCCGAATGCGGTTTACCTGCTCCTTCCCCGCGGAGGGGGGAACGAGTCTGAATCCGTCCTCGGAGTACACCACCAGGCCGACGCGGCGGTTTTTCATCACCAAGAGCGTGGCGAGGTAGAGAACCAGGCTGGTGGCGTAATCTATCCTGGCCCTCTTCACTCGCCGCCGCATGCCCCTGGTGGCGTCGAGAACTATGTAAACCGGGCTTTCCGTTTCGCGGAGGAACTCCCTAACTATCAGCTCGCCCAGCCTAGCGCTGGCCTTCCAGTCTATCTTCCTGAGGTCATCACCGGGATAGTACTCCCTGAGGCCGTGAACCTCCATGCTGTCGATACCAGAGGTGATACCCCTCTTCATCCTCTGGGCGATCCTAATGTTGGCCTCCTCCCTCGCGGCCTCGCGGATCGAATCGACCGACGGATATACCCTCAGCTCCCCCTCCCCCAGCCGAATCTCCTCGAAGTACATGCCGCTCGGATCGTAGAGGCGAAGGACCGTTGAGACGCGGTAGATGCCCTTCATGGAGGCCCGGGCGGGATAATCCACGACCCTGGACTCCCCCCGACCGAGGAAAAGCCAGACTGGACGGGACTCGACTTCCGGGGGAGTCTCGTTAAAGACCTCCACTCCCACCGGGCCCCCGGTGTTCTTAAGCTGGAGCCCAATCCTGAACTCCTCCCCCTCCTCCACCTCACCAGGAACCTCAACGGAGGCCTCCACAGAGGGTGAAAACGATGAGTCGTGGTGGAGAATGTACGCAACTAACCCCATCCCAAACATCGCGCTGAAGACGTCGGAAGTGAGGTAGCCGTGAACGAAGCCCAGTCCCGCGAGCGTCCACAGCACGTCCTCCCGCTTCATACAGGCACCTCAACGGAGTCAAGTATCTCCCTGACGACGGTCTCCGGCTTGAGGCCCTCCAGCTCGTACTCGGCCCTCACTATGAGCCTGTGGGCCAGGACGTTAACGGCAACGGCCTTTATATCGTCAGGTATGACGTACGTTCTGCCCTGGAGGAATGCCCTGGCCTTTGACGCGTAGAGGAGATGCTCACCAGCCCTGGGGGAGGCACCGATGAGCAGCCTGTCGTCGCTCCTCGTCCGCGAGATTATTTCGTATAAGTACTCAAGAACCGGCTCGCTCGTGCCGACCTTCCTGACCTCAAATATGAGGGCCTGAACCTGCTTGGCCGTGAAGACCTGTCTGACCTCGACGAACTTACCCCGGTCCTTTCTCAGGAGCATCTCAAGCTCCTCCCCCCTGTCGGGATAGCCCACTTTAACCCTGATCATGAATCTATCGAGCTGGGCTTCCGGAAGCGTATAGACGCCCTCGAACTCCAGGGGGTTTTTCGTGGCTATAACCAGGAACGGGCGGGGAAGCCTGAGTGTGTGACCCTCTATGGTAACCTGCCCCTCTTGCATGGCCTCCAGCAGAGCAGACTGGGTCTTGGGCTGGGCGCGGTTGATCTCGTCCGCCAGCACGACGTTGCCAAAGATGGGGCCCTTCTTTATCTTGAACTCGCCCGTCTTCTGATTGTAGTAGACGGTTCCGATTATATCCGCGGGAAGCAGATCCGGGGTAAGCTGAATCCTGGAGAACTTCAGTCCAATGGCCTGGGCAAAGCTCTTGGCTATTGTGGTCTTGGCCACCCCTGGGATTCCCTCCAGTATAACGTGGCCCTCCGCCAGGAGGGCTATCGCGAGCATCTCTATAACGTCATCCTTGCCGACAACGGCGTTGTGCATTTCATCCTTAAGCTTCTCAAGGAAGTCGGTACCCTTCATTTTCCACCACCCAGTTTTCTACCCGTCTCAATCTCGCGGACCATCTTTAAGAGTATATCCTCACGGTACCCCCTCTCGGCGAGGCGCCGAACCACCGCCTCGACGGGCTCGCCGGCCTCAGACGGAAGGACACGGGGAACCAGGGCCAGAATTTTTGTAACCACGAGCCAGGCAAGCCCGCTCTCCACAAAGAGGGCAATGAGCGCAACGAACAGGAAGACGTAGAAAATCGTCTCACTGTCCGCGCTCCTCCTTACAGTGATGTACCCCCTGTGGTAGAGGTTGAAGTTGGAATGGTGGGCCTCGTCGATGTAGACGGGCCCCGAAAAGGCGTAGTCGGCGAAGTTCCGTATAAAGTTCTCATTCAGCCCGTACATATCGTTTATGAAAACGCTCGGGTCCGAGAAAAGAACTATCCTTCCATCACCGTAATCCACCTCCGCCATAACGGGATACTGGGAGAAGTCGCTCCCCACTACCGCCACCTTGCTCGTGTAAATCTCACCCCCAACGCCCTGGAGAACGGATGGCACGTTCAGGATAACGCCGCTGACGTTCTCAGCCAGGGCCGGGTCGAGTATCCTTACCAGAACCGGAAAGTTCTCGTTTTTGTAGTAGAACACGTCCCGGTAGGGCTTGCCCGAAAAGCGGGCGCTCAGGCCAAGGCCCGAAAGTATCTCGTTCCCGGTTCCGAAGTCGTCCATCAGCACGAGCGTACCGCCGTTCTTCAGGAACTCCCGGATCTCGTCTATCTCCGCAGAGCTGTATCCCATATCAGGACCGATGATCAGGAGTGTTCCCCTTTTGCCGGACAGCCCGAAGGAATCAAATGGAGAGAACACCGGTACTATCTTTCCATCAGCGGTACCGTAGAGGAGCTTTCCAAACTTGGAACAGCCGTCCCAGCCGGTGTTGAGCACGCTGAACGGGGTGTTACTGGTGAACACTGGGATCGAGAGGGGGGCGATGACGAGGAACAGGCCGACCACCAGCAGTACCGCGTAAACTACTCGTCTCACAGCTCATCCCCCACAAAGAGCTTAAGGATGACGTTGGCGGTGGAGCGGATGAAGTCCACTATCTCCTCCGCGGTGAGCCTCCTCCCCGCGTAGGTGTAGCGCTCATGGTAGTCAGTGGCAGACGTGAGATGCCCCTCGAAGGGTTCCCCGCGGGCGAACGTCAGAAGCTCCCTTGGTGTGGTACTCCTCCGAAGGTTGTAGCGGGACAGCAGCCGCAGGTACACGTGCCGGTAGTACTCGTTAAGTCTCTTGCCGCGCTTTTTGCCTCCATCCTCACCCGCACGGAGAAGGGCCACCAGCTCCTCGTCGGTGATGCCCTCCCCCGCGGCCGTTCCACCCGAGAGCCTGCGGTAGATGAGCAGCGCCCCAACCATTACAACAACCACAAGAACAAACCGCAGGAGGGCGGTCCCGGAACGGCCTCAACCGAGAGAACGTTGGAGCGGGAGGGAGCGTAGAGCGAGTCCCCCGAAAAAACCGCGGCTATGGAGTGCATTCCCGCATCATCGAGAACCACGGAGACGTTGAACGGGGCCGAGGCGTTCACGACCGCACAGGTCGAGTTGTCGACGAGTATACTGACGGGAACCGGATGAGCGGAAGTCACGTTGACCGTAACTGTAAAGTTCCGCCCGACCCGAACCCGCTCCGGCCCACCCAGGGTTATCCTGAGGGGATACCGAGTGAAGAGGACGGAAATGTTCGCCCGGCTCGGCCCGTAAAGCCCGGAACCCGGGTACGTCATGACAACATGTACGGTGCCCTCGGCACCGCTAGTGACGTTGAAGCGGAAGTAGCCAAGCCGGTCGGTCCGCAGGATTGTTGTACCGCCGGGAACCCTAACAAAGACCTTCTCCCCGGCAATCGGCCTGCCAAGGTAATCCTGAAGAACCGCCGTCACCTGGAAGGGCCTTCCTATGTAGGCGCTCCCGTTGCCGGCCACTATTCTCGTTGGAATGCGGGTGACGTTTATCTCGACGGTGTTGGAGCGGACGGGGCTCCCGTTGAGGTAGCCCGTGGCAAAGACCCTGTAAAGGCCCAGTTCACCGAGGGTGTAGGCCCTGCTGAAGGAACCGTCCCTGACGAGAACGCCGGCTATGTCCTCGGAACCGCTTGGGGAAACCATGTGGAGGGTGACCGAGCCCATTCCCCTAACCAATCCGTAGACGGTGACGTTGGAGCCGATGGGAGGGGTATCATCCGAAACGTAGAGAACGAGCGGGCTCTCCGGGGGCTGGTACCTTCTGAGAAGGGCCTCATAGCGTTCGAACAGCCTCTCCACTTCGTCTAGGCTCCCCGCCAGCCCCAATGTGTCCAGGGTGACGTTGCCGGAGGACGTTCTGAAGGAGAGTCCGGCTATTTCGCCCAGGGCTTCCCTGGCACGGGAGACCCCCTCCATTCCAAGCTCAACACCATGGAGCGCCGGGAGGTAGGCGCTTGAGTTGCCGCCGGTAACCAAGGGGAAGTACTCGGTGAACTTAAGCTGACCCTCAACAATATCGACCATGGCGATGTAGAGATCAACGAAAGGGGGAAAGTATTCATCGAGCCTCGTGCTCACCCCCCTCTCCCTGTAAAGCAGCACCTCACGGGAGGTCTCGTTGACCGCGAACCCCAGCCTCTCAAGGTATCCCAGCGAAGCGTTGCTCTCATCGAGAACCGCGCCGGTTAGGGACTCAGAAAGGCCAATCAGGATAGAGAGAAAGTCGTAAATCCCACCATCGCTGGGTTGGGACTCCTCAACGGGCACCTGCCTTTCCAGGGCTAGCCCAAGGGGCGAGGTTAGAAGAAGCAGACCGATTATTACAGCAGGGATTATTAACCGCCTCATTGTCCCCAATCACCGTCGATTGGTAAACGTTTTAAATTTTTGCCCGGAGATGAAAGAGGTGAGCAGATGGAGCTGGAGCTCAACGCAAAGAACGCCGCAAGCGCCCTCCTCGCGGTGATCGGCGGGGCAACGGCCATCACCGGTGCAATCAGGGGAGATGTGGGACTCATAAACATCGGACTGGCGGGCCTCTTCCTCGGCGCCGTGGTCTTCACATTCAAAAGCCCCGGCTACGTCCACCGGGAGGGCTTCGAGGCGGTCATGAAATCCTACAGAAAGCTCCTCCTCAAGATGGTCGAGGATCTCGGCCTGGAGGGAAAGGCCGTCTACATACCCCCCTATGAGAACCTCCCGGAGGGCGGAACCTTCATTCCCCTGCGCGAGGACTTCGAACCCAGCCTTGGGAAGCTGGACAGCGAGACGGTTTTTCTCACGAACGTGAGCAACGAACGGGAGATGGGTCTCTCAATAAGGCCCACTGGGCTAGAGCTTGTGAGGGAGTTCGAGGACTTCTTTGAGGGCCCCCTCAACGGGACGGGAGCCGAGGTCGTGGAGAGTGTCGCGGGCTCAGTCCTGAGGGCGCTTAACCTCGCCAAAACCGTCTACATCGAGGAAACGGAAGAGGGGTTCAGGGTCGTGGTCAGACCTGAGTTCCAGTGCAGTCCAGAGGGCTGCGACCAGGTGGCCTGTCCAGTCTGCTCCTCGATAATGCTCTCCCTGGCCCGAGCCACCGGCAGGCTCATAGTCACCGAGAGCATCGAACGGAAAGAGTACGGAATTGAAGTGCGAGCCAGAACGCTCGGGGGAGTCGAAGAATGGATGTAGAGGACGGGGTAGTGCTGTTCATCTCCCTGTGGATCCTGACCAGCGCCCTCGCGGTCAAATCCGTGGACGTGTTCATAACGCTCACCCTGATAGGCCTCCTCGTGACGCTCGAGGTGGGCGGCCTCTTCCTCAGCAGGGAGAAGAAAGAGGAGATAAAACCCATCGTGGAGCTGCTGATATTCATGTTCGCCCTAATAGTGCTAAAGAAGGTCTATGAGGTGCTCTCGGGCTAACACGATTGTTGAAACCATAAAAGCAACAGGTGGACGAAATGGAGTGGAGAAAACACTGGGACACCATCACAATAATTGCCCTCTCGTTGTTCCTGGACTTCCTCATCGCGTTCTTTCCGGACAGCATCGTTAGAAAAGCCCTCGGCCTGGCGTTCGTTCTGTTCTTCCCGGGCTACGTCTTCATAACCGCACTATTCCCCGAGAAAAAAGAGCTCGACAGCCTTGAGAGGCTGGCCCTCAGCTTCGGTCTCAGCATCGCCATCGTTCCACTCATAGGACTGGCCCTCAACTACACGCCCTGGGGCATAAGGCTCACCCCCATCCTCGTCAGCCTAACAGTATTCAACACGGCCTTTGCCCTCACCGCAATCTACCGCAGGGAGACCGCGATCGAACCCTGGATACCCTGGATAACCATGGAGAGGGTTAAAAAAGAGCTCGAATGGGAGGAATCAAGCAAACTCGACAAAGCACTGACGGTTATTCTGATAATCGCCATAATAACCTCCATCGGAGCCCTCGCCTACGTCATAACTCATCCAAAGCCGGGAGAAGCGTTCACAGAGTTCTACATCCTCGGACCCGGGGGTATAGCGGACGACTACCCGACGGAGCTATTTGTCGGAGAGAACGGAACAGTGATAATCGGCATAGTAAATCACGAGCACAGGAACGTGACCTATTACGTCCAGATTTGGCTGGTCAACCTGACCTGGGACAACACGACCAACACCACCCTAATCCACGAGATGTACCCCATGCCCGGCTGGTTCAACGTGACCCTCCCCAATGTTCCAGTCAACATCGAAGGCAACTGGACACCCCAGTTCGAGACCAACTACACGTTCAGAATCGATAAGCCCGGCCAGTGGCAGGTCTGGTTCCTCCTCTTCAAAGATAAACCTCCAGAGCTTCCCCCCGCACCGCCCAACGGAAACTACGCCGATACGGACGCAAGGGACCTGATTCTCGAGGCAATTAACGGCACCATCCAGAGCCTAAAACTGAACATCCGCGTTAGTTGACGACCAAGCATTATTCTTATTTTCCCATACGAATAGAAAATCTTATAAGCAATCCCATCAAAAATCCAATGATAACCATTGTCGGTGGTCAATATGAAACCAAAGGCCGTCGTTATTTTGGGGATCCTGGCCGTCCTCCTAGCCACAACCGCGGGGAAGGCACTCTTTACGGACGCTGTAACGTCCAGAGGAACCGTGGAAACAGGGGAATTCTCAATAGGGATAAGCAAAGACGGATCCAAGTTCTACAGGGACGTGAAGGCATTTGAGTTCTCCGACATAAAGCCCGGGGACGAAAAAACCGTAGTCCTCACCGTGAAGAACAGGGGAGACATGCCGGTATCAAAGGTGTCTCTAACGTTCCACGTTCAGGACTACGAGGCAGGTGAACTTTCCCCCTCGGAGAAGACCGTCGACAATACGCCCGACAAAGGGGAGCTCAGCAAAAATCTGGTTGTAACTGAAGTGGCCGTTGAGGGGCCAAACGGTGAGCACACTGTGAAGGAGGCCGCTGGAGTAAGCTTAGCCGAGCTGAGCGGGAAGAATATCCCAATCTTCAGGGGTTCCTTAACCCCGGGACAAACCATGAGGATAAGGATACGCTTCGCCCTGCCCAAGACCGTTGGAAACGAATGCCAGACGGACGGGGTAAAGGTGAACCTGACGGTAAGCGCGGAGCAGTGAGCTTTTAAACCCCAACTCCATTCTTTTTTCATGCGGAGAAAAATCAGCCTGATCTTCGACATGGACGGCGTTCTCTACAGGGGGAACAAACCGGTTGACGGTGCCAGGGAGCTGATAGAATTCCTGAAGGACACGGGCGTTCCGTTCATCTTCCTCACCAACAACTCCACAAAGGACCCCTCCATGTACCGGGAGAAGCTCATCTCGATGGGGATAGACGTCCCCGAGGAGGCGATAGTAACCTCCGGCCTGGCAACGAGGCTCTACATGGAAAAACACCTTAAACCAGGAAAAATCTTCGTCATCGGCGGGGAAGGGCTGCGCAGGGAGATGGAGCGCCTCGGATGGGGTATCATTGGTGTCGATGAAGCCAGAAACGGCGGATGGAAAGAAGTCAAATACGTCGTCGTAGGGCTCGACCCGGAGCTGACCTACGAGAAGCTCAAGTACGCCACGCTGGCGGTAAGGAACGGCGCTGGGTTCATAGGCACCAACCCCGACACCACGTACCCCGCGGAGGACGGCATCCACCCAGGGGCAGGGGCGATAATAGCCGCGTTGAGGGCCTCAACGGGTGTGGAGCCGCTGGTGATAGGCAAGCCAAACGAACCGGCCTTCGAGGTGGCCAGGGAGAGGCTGAGGAGGTTCGGGGACGTTGATGAAATCTGGATGGTCGGCGACAGGCTCGACACCGACATCGTCTTCGCCAAACGCTTCGGCATGAAAGCCCTAATGGTCCTGACGGGCGTAAACACGCCGGGAGATATTGAGAAAACCGGCATAGCCCCAAACATCATCCTTCCGAGCGTGAGGGAGCTCCTCGACTACCTGAAGACCTTCGTGGAGGCATCGGAATGAGACTCGGGGAACTTCTTGAGAGGCTAGTCTGGCAGGAGAACGAGCTGTACAACCTCCATAAGCTCGGTGAGACCTTCGCCGCCTTCGAGAGGCCCGATCTGGTGGAGACATTTCAGCTGATGGCCGAGGAGGAGCTGAGGCACAGGAGAACCCTCGAGGCAATGCTCGCGGAGGGCAGTTTGAAGGGAACCGCGGTCATAGACTACCTCGACTCCCTGTCCCTCGAACCGATGCTGGGTGATGAGAGGGCAAAGCCCGAGAGCCTTGAGGAACTGGTGCTCGACGCCCTCGTGAGGGAGAAGCACGCCTACGAGCTCTACACAAAGCTCGCTCAGATAGTGGACGGTTCCCTGGGACACATATTCAAAATGATGGCCGGGGAGGAGCTAAAACACGCCTACCGACTTAAACTGGTCTACGAAACCCTTTGACAACCGCCCAACTGGCCCTTGAGCGGGAAAGCGATACTCTTTTAAGGCCTAATAACAATACCATACTCTGAAATGAAGAGGACAGTAACCATCAAACTCCAGCCCTCAAAAGAGCAGGAGAAAATCCTTTTCGAGTTAGCTCACGCTTCGGCAGTAATCTGGAACAAGCTGAACTACCAGCGTTTAAAACAATTCAAAGAATTCGGCAGGATTGATTTTAATGGAACAGAAAAAGAAGTTTACCACGAGTTCAAAAACTGGATTGGCAGCTCAACAGTCCAGCAGTTAGCGAGGAAGAACGCTGAAAGCTGGAGGAGCTTCTTCCAACTCAACAAGAAGAAAAACGGAGAATTGCCGGAGTGGTTCAGACCAAAACCTCCCGGCTTTGTTAGAGAAGAAAACGGTAAGAAAATTTTCATAATCCCCATCAGAAACGACCAATACAGGATTACCGGGAACGTTATTGAGTTGAGGCGCCTCGGGAAGTTCGGAAGACTGAGGATTCAATTCAGGGGAAGAATTTACCTTAAGGGCAAGCAGGGGCGGTTAGAGATAACTTACGACGAGGTAAAGCGGAAATGGTATGCTCACGTTAGCTTCACCGTTGGAGAGAAGCTAATCAACGGCGAATGGGTGAGAGTTCCAAGGCAACCCTTAGGAGACCTCTCGGCGGGTATTGACTTGGGAGTAAACAACCTGATGGCCGTTTACGTTGAGAACGGTGAGAGTTTTTTGGTCAATGGAAGGCCCTTGAAGAGCATCGCCTTTTACTGGCAGGAGAGGATTTCAGATTACCAGTCAAAACTCAACAAGTCTGGAGCAAAAACGAGTAGAAAACTCAAAAGAATGCACGAGAAGGCCAAGCTCCAAGCCAAGCATTACATCAACACTGCCGTGAGACAAACTGTCGAGAGGCTTTATCACCTCGGAGTTTCGAGGATTGTGGTTGGTTATCCTAAAGGCATAGCCCGGAACTCTGAGAAAGGCAGAAAGCAGAATTTTCTCCTCTCCCACGTTTGGCGGTTCAATTACGTTATCAAACGTCTCAAGGAAGTCTCGGAAGAATATGGTATTCTGGTTGTGGTTGTTGATGAGGCTTTCACTTCCCAGCTTTGCCCTCTCTGCGGCCAACGCCATTCTAATGCCCGCTTTGTTAGGGGTTTATTTAAGTGCCGTGGGAAGGGTGTTGTTATGAACGCCGACCTTGTTGGAGCGTTTAATATTTTGAAGAAGGTTGTGGAAAAGATAACCCCGAGCCTGCCGGGTTTGACGGCGGGTAGGGGTAATTGGGGGAAGACCCTCCCGGAGGGGTTCTCCGAACCCCCTTCAAAAGGGGTGGTGAGGATTACCCCTCAAACCTCCCCGCCCTTAGCGAGGGGTTAACTCGTTGGAACCCTCGCCCTTCAGGACGGGGAGGAGGTCATAAGAACCTTAACCTGCTTCTCAAGAAGCTCGTTAACTACGGTTTTCTGGAGCATGCGGGAAGGGAGTACCTCATTCCGGACCCGGTGATCAGGAGGCTCTTCCAAACGTGATGTTATCGGACTGTCTTTTAATGGACGTTAGAAGGAGTGAGGAGCGCCGTACAGACGAGGCAGGAGTGAAGTTCCACTCTTGACGGACCTTTCCCTAGTTAGTGATCCCGTGACCATCTCAGATCATGGAACCACCGTTTGGGTTGGGCCTGCTCGGAGTGAAGCTTTCGCTTCAGTCTCCCCTGCACAGCACTCCTCATATAGTATTAGGTGCTTTAACTATATAAACCTTTGCTTTTATTTAATGCAAAATTTTTTTGAAATAACTCGAAATAATTCTAACCTCCGGTGGGCCATTTCCCGCGCTCAACTGTGCGGGCCATCCGGTGGTTGCGCAACACTTTTATTACCTGCCGATGCTGACCTCCTTCCTGCCGTGAGGGGCGAGGGTTCGGCTTAACCCCTCGCCAAATGGCGGGAAGGTTTTCGGGCACTCATTCACCTACTCCTGTCACCGGTTTTGGCTCGGCCCGAGGGCACGGTCTCGCGCCCGTTACCCTGCCGGCAAAACCAGATCGGGGTTATCACCTAAGGCCACCCCACAGAGTTCTTAACCGCTCGAAAGCGGTTTTTGAAAGGACGCTTAACAGCGTCTTCCTCCCTGGGACGGGAGGACACGCTGAAACCCTCTTTGAGTGGCCTCTCCGAGGCCTTACTACACCCCAAAGTTTAAAAGGGTTTCGACTGCTTAAAGAATGGATTACCGATTACCGCATCCCCGCCCTGAAGGGCGAGGCTTTCAGAAGAAAAAAGGTAATGGACTGGGGATAAATCGGTGTGAGAGGGGAGCTTTAATGGGACGGTTGTGGAGGTCTGAAACGGCATCCGTTTTTTACAGGAGGCTCATCGAGCCGAAGTTCGCGGCCACCATCATAGCCGTTATCACCCTCGTTGTCAGGCTCCTCCCCATGCGCTTTGAGTATCTCCTCGGCTACGACCCATACTTCCACCTCGCCTACATCAGGTACTCCCTGGAGAGGGGGGAGTGGGTGAACTTCATCACCTACGCTGGAGGGCCGTGGGGGTACCAGATTTCCGGGTTCCATCCCTTAGGCCTCTGGATGACGCCCGCCTACTTTTATAAATTCCTCTCCCTCTTCGGCGTTTCGCTCTACAACGCCTTCAGGATAACGCCCGTTATCTTTGGGGTTCTCACGGTGGTTTTCACTTACCTCACCGTGCTGAGGCTCCACGGTAAAAGGGAGGCCTTTCTCTCGGCCTTTATCTTGGCCGTGAGTTTCGGCCACGTCTTCCGCTCGATGGCCGGCTACTACCGCGGCGACAACTACATGCTCTTCCTCTATAGCGTGGCTCTCCTTGGAACCGCCGTTCCCCTTTCCCTCAGAGGGCCCAAGTGGCGGAACGTCCGGCTGGTCCTCTACCTCTTTCCCGGGATCTTCGCCGGCCTTTCCGCGGCCTTCTGGCAGGCTTACTACCCAATATTCGCCCTCGTTACCTCCAACGCCCTGCTCATCGCGGTTGGTGGCTTCCTTCTCGGGAGGGACAGGTACCTGAAAGACGCGCTAGTTCTCATAGCATCCCTGGCCGCCGGCGCCCTTCTGGCAAACTCAATAGGCTCCCACCTTGGGTACGGTATGGTGGGCGCCACCCACTGGCTCGGCAGAAAGCTGGCGGAGGAGCTCGGGATTCAGTTTGGATTTATCGGGGACCTCTTCCTTCTGCTGTATCTTAAATACATCATTCCCCTGACAGCTGCGGCGGTTCTTGTCCTCCTGGTGCTCTCCAGGCTGGTTAGGGACAGACGGGTCAGGGGTGCGGTTGTTCTGCTTGGAGCCGTCGCCTCCGTCTGGCTTGCTTTCAGATACTACGGGATCCTAAACGATGCCCTCCTCCGTCTGTTCCCCACCAGCCCGATATCCGAGACCCAGAGAACGACCTTTGGGGACTGGTGGGAGGCTTACGGCATCTCCGGACTGATGGTGCCCCTCTTCCTCTTCCGCTTCCTCAAACGGCCCAGGGTGGGGGATTTCCTCCTCCTCGGCACCGCGCTCGTCATGATACCGATGGCCGTCGTCTGGACCAGGTTCCTCTTCATATCCTCCCTCGCGGTGGCCGCCATGGCCGGCATCGGGCTGGTGGCCCTCTATGATACGATGGGTGCTTTGATTGAGGGTCTCTCTGAGGATAAACGGAGATGGCTCTCCGCCGCTCTCTCCCTCCTTCTGATTGGCGTCCCCCTAATATCCGCATACCAGGGAACCAGTACAACGCTGAGCGTCCACCCCTTCATGACGGAGGAATGGGAATCCGCGCTGACTTATCTAGGCAAAATCTCCAACCCCAACGACGTCGTCATGACCTGGTGGGATCAGGGCCACTGGGTGACCTACTATTCAATGAGACCCCCCGTTGCGCAGGGTGGCCCCAGTAAATGGGTGGCCCAGTACTACCTTGGCCTCAAGGGGGAGAAGGACCTGATGAAGCCTGGAGTGGACTACGTCATCGTCTCCTACGACACCCTGACGAAGTTCGGGGCGGTCGTCGATACCGCGGGTGCCTCCTCCGGAGACTACGTCCTGATGGTTCTCCCCTGGGCGGGTTCCTACGGCAACCTCATGGTGTTCTCCAGAGGTCCCTACTCGGTCATGGCGGCCCCAGGAGATATGGAGTGGGACGTCAAGGTTCGTGCCGGGAAGGGCGTCGTGATACCCAAGAGGGCGTTCGTTGAGCGGGGGAACGTCGTTAGGGAGGTGAACGTCTCGGGAGCCCCAACGGCCGATGCCTACGTTTACATTAACCTGAACTACGGCTACGCCGTGCTGATGAACGGCAGGGCCTTTGACACCCCCCTGGCGCGGCTGATGTTTACCGATGACTATTCCGGGAATTACACCCAGGTTTACTCCGACGGCGGCTACGTGAAGATCTTCAGATTCGAGCACCCGAACGTCGCCGTTGCCGCGGAGAATGGCTCCGTCGTTCTCAGGTTCACCAACGCCACCGGAACCGGCCTCGGCATCTACGGCTACCTCGATAACGGCACGCTCGTCTTCAAGAAGTGGTACGGCGTCGGGGGGAAGGATGCGTTTGTTCTTCCCACGGACATCAACGGGAGCGCCGTCGTGAGGTACGTCTACGTCCGGAAGAAGACGGTGCTGGATAGGGGGGTTTTCAGGATAGACGATGTACTATTTGGTGCAAGTGATACGGATTAATGTTTCTGATTCCACTATTTTCCGAAATCTTTATATTGTACGTTCCCGCTTAATTAAATGTAATTAAATATAATTAAAACTGGGGTGTTTGCCATGGCTGAGGAGAAGAAGTACACCACTGTTTCCATACCCAAGCCCCTCTACGACAAGATTAAGGCCAGGATAGAGGGAACCGGCTTCACCTCGGTGTCGGACTACGTCACCTACGTCCTCCGCGAGGTTCTGGCGAGCCTCGAAGAGGAGGAGAAGGAGGAAGTCTTCACCGAGGAGGAGGAAGAGAAGGTCAAGGAGAGGCTTCGCGCCCTCGGCTACCTTGACTGAGGTCTTTCCTTTTTGAGGTGATACCATGGTTTCAAAGCCGCACGGCGGAAGGCTCGTCAGAAGGCTCGTTGCCGAGAGGACCCGCGAGAGGATTCTGAGCGAGCAGAAAGAATATCCCCGTGTCCAGATAGAGCATGGAAGGGCAATAGACCTTGAAAACATCGCCCACGGCGTTTATTCGCCCCTCAAGGGCTTCCTCACGAGCGACGACTTCGAGAGCGTCCTCGACCACATGCGCCTGAGCGACGACACGCCCTGGACGATTCCGATAGTGCTTGACGTGAGGGAGAGAACCTTCGACGAGGGCGACGCGATACTCCTGTATTACGACGACCTGCCAATAGCTAGAATGCACATCGAGGAGATTTACACCTACGACAA
Organism: Thermococcus celericrescens; assembly: GCF_001484195.1. Classification (NCBI taxonomy): domain Archaea; kingdom Methanobacteriati; phylum Methanobacteriota; class Thermococci; order Thermococcales; family Thermococcaceae; genus Thermococcus; species Thermococcus celericrescens. Next base: position 32,520 of record NZ_LLYW01000005.1, on the reverse strand, counting down.
GAGGGAATTCGCGGTCAGGGTCTTCAAGACCGACGATCCAGCTCATCCAGGCGTCGCCAGGGTCATGAACATGGGAAGCTATCTCGTCGGTGGCGAGATAGAGCTCCTCAATGAAGTTCCAAACCCCTTCGCCAAGTACACCCTGAGACCGGTTGAAACCAGGGTTCTCTTCAAGGAGCTCGGCTGGAGGACCATCGTTGCCTTCCAGACGAGGAACGCCCCCCACGTCGGGCACGAGTACGTCCAGAAGGCGGCGCTGACCTTTGTAGACGGCCTCTTCATCAACCCCGTCCTCGGTAAAAAGAAGAAGGGTGATTATAAGGACGATGTCATAATCAAGGCCTACGAGACGCTATTTGAGCACTACTACCCGAAGAACGCCGCGACCTTAGCGACCGTCCGCTATGAAATGAGGTATGCTGGCCCGAGGGAAGCCATCCACCACGCCATCATGAGGAAGAACTTTGGAGCAACGCACTTCATCGTCGGAAGGGATCACGCCGGCGTCGGCGACTACTACGGCCCCTACGAGGCGTGGGATACCTTCGAGAACTTCCCCGACCTCGGCATAACCCCGATGTTCATCAGGGAGGCCTTCTACTGCAGGAAGTGCGGCGGCATGGTCAACGCCAAGATATGCCCCCATCCAAAGGAGTTCCACGTCCACATAAGCGGAACCAAGCTCAGGAAGATGATAATGGCCGGGGAGCAGCCGCCGGAGTACATGATGAGGCCGGAAGTCTTCGAGGTCATCAGGAGCTTTGAGAACCCCTTTGTGGAGTGAAAGCAGTCGCAATTTTCTTTATTACTCCCTCTTAGTGGTGCGTGAGATGGAAAAGGCTGAAATGGGCATAGCAGACGTGATTGAAAGGTTCAGCAGAAAATTGGAGAATGACGTCCTTAAGGAGTTCCTGACCGAGAGGTCTCAGTTAGAACAAGCTTTGGAGGAACATCCCATGCACCTGATAATCCACCACTGGGACACCGATGGGATAACCTCAGCGGCGCTTCTCGTAAGGGCACTGGAAATGGAAGGGTTCACCAACATGACGGCACCGATAGGGGAGTTCAGGTTTGACGAGAGAATATGGAATGCGATAGAAAAAGCCGATAGACTCTACGTCCTCGACTTCAACGTGCCTAATGAAGTCGAGAAGGTCAAAGTTCCGACGCTCTTCATAGACCACCACACCCAGCCGAGGATAAAGAACCCGCTTGTTGAGCAGATCAACCCCTCGCTGGGTGGGAAGTACTTGCCAGCCAACTCCCTCGTCGTCTCGGAGCATTTTGGAATATGGAACGCCTGGAGCGCCCTCGGCGCCGTTGGAGACGTGGGAGAGAAGGCCTTTGAGCTGGAGATTATCAGAAAGCTCCTGGGTAGGGAGGGAATCTCGCGGGAAGAGGCCTTAAGGCTCGTCGAGCTCATCGATTCGAACTACATAACGATGGACAGGGAGGCCGTGGAGGAAGCTGTTGAGGCTCTCCTGAGCCATCCTATCAAGGAGCTCCTTGAATACGAGCCGTGGGTGAAGAAAACGGAGGCGATCAGGGAGGCCATAGATGGTGCAGTTTCAGGCGTTGAGGAGCGGAACGGCTTCGCCATCGTTCACTTTGAGAGTCCCTTTAACATCATCTCCAAGGTCGCGAGGAAGCTCGTCTGGGAGCTCGGTTACAGGGGCGCGGTGGTCATCAACGGGAACTTCCACGGAAAGGCGCAGGTATACTTCCGAATCTCCCCGGAGGAAGCCCAAAGGATAGACATGGCCGGGGTCATCGCCAGGGTTAAAGCCCTCGGCACCAACTCCGGCGGCAAGAGGGAGGTGCTGGGGTGCATATGCGAGAGGGATAAAATCGGAGATGTTCTCACAATCATCAACGAGTACCTGGGGTGAGGTTATGGAGTTTGAAAAAAAGGTTAAGGAGGGAATGGAGCGTACGAAGAAAGTCCTCGTCATAGGCCTCGATTCGGCCCCGCCGGAGCTGCTGTTCAACCGCTTCATTGAGGACATGCCCAACGTGAAGAAGCTCCTGGAGAAGTCCGTCCACGGCCCGATGCAGACGGGAATACCGGCGATAACCATTCCAATGTGGATGGTGATGGTCACCGGAAAAACGCCGGGCGAGCTTGGCCTCTACGGCTTCAGGCACAGGACGGGCTACAGCTACACCGACTACTGGATAGCCCACAGCAAGAAAGTTAAGGAGCCGACCGTGTGGGGCTACCTCGGCGAGCGCGGAAAGAAGTCGATAATCGTCGGCGTCCCGCCGACCTACCCGCCGAAGCCGATCAACGGCCACCTCGTGAGCTGCTTCATAACCCCCGATGCCAGCGTGGACTACACATACCCGAAGGAGCTGAAGGGGGAGATAGAGCGCCTGGTCGGGGAGTACATCTTCGACGTCCCCTTCAGGAGGGAAGCCAAGGACGAGGTCAGGGACGGCATCTGGGAGATGACGGAGAAGCGCTTTGAAGTTATAAGGTACCTCCTCCAGGAGAAGGAGTGGGACTACTTCCACTTCGTCGAGATAGGCCTCGACAGGCTCCACCACGCCTTCTGGCGCTACTTTGATGAAAACCACCACCTCTACCCCGGAAAAGGCAACGAGTACGAGAACGTCATCCCGGACTACTACAGGCTCCTGGACAAAGAGATAGGAAAAACGCTTGAGCTCATCGACCTCGACGAGACGGCCGTCTTCATCGTTTCTGACCACGGCATAAAGGCCATGCACGGCAACTTCGCGGTGAACCAGTGGCTCGCTGAGGAGGACCTGCTGAAGGTGAAGAACCCCGAGGCCCTCCACGACGGAAAGGTCAAGCGCTTCGAGAGCCTTGAGGTTGACTGGAAGGAAACCACCGCCTGGGGCTGGGGCGGCTACTATTCCAGGGTTTTCCTCAACGTCCTCGGAAGGGAGAAGGCTGGAAAGATACCGCTCTCGAAGTTCGAGAAAGTCAGAGACGAGGTCGCGGAGCAGATCAGGTCAATCCGCGGCCCGAACGGCGAGAGGTGGGACACGAAAGTCTTCTACCCGGAAGATATCTATCCGATAGCGAAGGGAAGCAAGCCGGACATAATGGTCTACTTCGACAACCTCAACTGGCGCGCGGCAGGAACCGTCGGCCACCCGAGCAATTATCTACCGGAAAACGACACCGGACCGGACGACGCCAACCACTCCGAGTTCGGAGTGTTCTCGATGTATCTGCCGGGCTTCGACGAGAGCAAAGCAACGCAGCTGACAATCTACGACTTCGCCCCAACCGTGCTTAAGCTCTTTGGCATAGAGGAGCCTCTCGCGGGGATGCACGGGAGGAGCATCCTCTGAATTTCCTCTTCCATCTGAATCCAACCGATGAAACCGGAGGGAGCTGAAATGACCGGGCTTCAAAACCTTGAGAAGGGATTCACAATCTGGCTCACCGGGCCAAGCGGGGCCGGAAAGACGACTCTGGCCGTTAAGCTCGCCAGGAAGCTCGGGGAGCTCGGCTACCGCGTCGAGATACTCGACGGAGACACCATAAGGAAGACCCTCTACCCGGAGCTCGGCTTCTCGAAGGAAGCGAGGGAGATGCACAACAGGGTTGTAATCCACATGGCCAAGCTCCTCAGCAGGAACGGGGTCATAGCGATAGTCTCGCTGATATCGCCCTACAGGGCCGTCCGCGAGTACGCGAGGAAGGAGATTGGCGACTTCATCGAAGTCTACGTTTACGCCCCCCTGGAGGTCAGAATTCGGCGCGACCCCAAGGGGCTTTACGCTAAAGCATTGAGGGGCGAGATAAAGGGCCTCACCGGCTACGACGGCGTTTACGAGGAGCCAGAGAACCCGGAAGTGAGGGTCGACTCCTCGAAGATGACGCCGGAGGAGGAGGTCGAGGCAGTAATAGAGAAGGCCAGGGAGCTCTGCTACCTGCCCTGACTCTCGGGGGGAGGGCGTTGCTGACCTTCGCCGGGCTGGGCCTTTTAGTCGGCTTCCTCGTCGGCCTCACCGGTGTTGGCGGCGGGGCCCTGATGACGCCCTCCCTAATCTTTCTCGGTGTTGAACCCCTGACCGCTGTGGGAACCGACCTGCTCTACGCCACCGTCACCAGAATATTCGGTGTCTTCTTCCACGGGAGGAGGGGCAGGATGAGGTATGACATAGCGCTCCGCCTTTTTGCGGGGAGCATTCCGGCAATAATCCTCGGGGGGATAATCCTCAGGGAGATCGACAGGGAGGTTCTCAACGATTACCTGACCCTCCTCCTCGGGCTCATCCTCGTGGTGAGTGCAGTCCTCAGCCTCCTGAAGGGCGAAATTCACATCCCTATCAAACCAAGGTGGGCCTACGTCTACCTCCTCGGCTTCGTGGTGGGATTGACCGTCCAGTTCACCTCCGTTGGAGCGGGGGTGATAGTGAGCTTCACGCTGATGAACGTGGCCAGAATTGGCCCGCGGGACGTCGTTGGGGTGACGATAACCTATGGCCTAGCTCTTTCGGCCCTCAGCTTCCTGAACTACGTGGGAATGGGAAGCGTGGACTACGCCCTGGCCGGTGCATTGATAGCGGGGACCATCCCGGGAGTGTACGCTGGAACCAACGTGAACTCTAGGGCGGATAGGGAGAGGCTTAAGAAGGTGATAAACATCATTATCCTGCTGATTGGACTGCTCACACTACTGGGCAGGTGAGGGGCTTGGACGAGGTGAACCGTGCACTTCAGAGGATTGCGAGGGGAACGGGAATAGTTTTTGCCGGGACAGTAATTTCGATGCCTATCCAGTCTCAGGGTGGAATCATGACGAAAAGATTATTAACAATACCCCCCGAACTAGTTCGGGGGGTATCACATGCGGCCCAAGTCAAAGAGAGGCATATCGTTTTTTGATCAAAGACCTGCTTTTTGGACGTTCTGAGGAGTTGAACAAGCTGATAAATGCCTTACTTTCTCGCAAAGGCTGAAAGCTTTGGTGAAATAAAAGAGGTCATGAAAAACTCGGCTTTCAAAGTGCGAGCATATGATTCCGAGGGTTTTGATAGGAGTTCACCGTGTATGTCTCAGTGCTCGTTCAATGACGGGATCAATGATGTAGTATTCATCATCATGTTTTTCGATGTAACCGTACTTGATGAGGTTCCGAAGAGCCGTGTACAAAGTTTTCTTGTCTATTATCTTTCCTTCAGACCTCTCAACGTATGCTTTTATTGCAGACCATGAATGATAACCTTCAGAGATTGCCATCATTATGGTGAGGTACCTCGGTGAGTGCTTTGATAGCTCGTCTATTATATCGCTCTTCGCTTTCTGAAATACTTCATCGATAGCTTCACTGTGCGTTCTGCCACGGTAACGCAACCATCCGTACTCCCTGAGCCAACCGACAATGCCATCGAGCACTTCAACGGCATTCTCTATTTCTCTATCCCCCACGCTCAAGCCAACTTCTTTAAAACCTTCTTTTAGATACATTGTGCTCTCATCCTTGCTGAAGCGATCTAGATGCACTATTTCATGCTCCCTCTTGTAGAGTGGAGAGTGCTTGTCGTTGAAGCCGAGAAATTCCTCAAGAATTTGTATTTCCGACCCAGTGAGAATAAGAGTAATGTTCTCATAGTTGTCATTTATGGAAGCAAATAAAGCAGTGTAATCATAGTTTGAGTAGCGGAGGTATTGAGCTTCATCAAAAACTATAACTGTCCTCTCCCCGTTGTTTTCAATGTCGTCAAGAACATCTATGAGGTCAGTTTTTTCATCTTTGAATTCCACACCTGATCCTGCAATCGCCACGCTCTTCAACGACCGCAGAAGTCTCATGACAGGCGCATAGCTTTTCCTTGCATCGAGGGATTTTACTATCTCCTTCTTTATGACCTTTGGCGAAATGTTTGCATGGATGCTCCAGAGCTTTCTTGTATCTATGTAAACACCAGGCGTGTTTATTTCATTGAGCAGGACTTTTACGAGCGTTGTTTTGCCCACACGGCGGATGCCTGTAACCACTATTAGCGGCACTCCATCGGTTATGGCTGAGGCGATTTTGTTAAACTCATACTCACGATCGAACATTTCATCCCTTGACTTCTTCACCCGGCTGAACAGCATTGTGGGGCCACCCCCTACTAGTAGGTGGGGCCCTCTCATATTTAAACATTATCGTCCGTGACTACACCACCCAAAGGGCGAGGTTTCCAGGAGAAAAATATACTGCTACGAGAGATTTAAGCGGGCCTCTTAAGATAGGGTTTTTGGTGAGGTTGGAAGGGGCAAAAGGGGAATAAAATATGTGATTCAAATGATGCAAAAATGAAGCAATAATGATGCAAAAGATGCAAAAAGGTGAAAAGCCCATGAGCGAGGCAAGCCCGACCCTGCAGAAGATTGCGAGGCTGGTTATTTTGGATATTTTTGGTTATATTCAAAAAATGACACTGTTCCTCGGTTCCTCCCATACTGCCGCGAATGGGCTTGTATGAACGAGGTACCCGCCCTACTGCGTTCTTAATATTTTTTAAGACGAGTTCTACCAAAATTCTTTTATATTGTCCTGAGGTTAAGAAGGCTAGGTGACGGTGATGAAGGCTCTTATTCTCTCAGGAGGTCATGGCACCCGCTTGAGACCGCTGACCTATTCCCAGCAGAAGCAGCTGATTCCAGTTGCAAACAAGCCCGTACTGTTCTATGCCATCGAGGACGTCATCGAGGCTGGTATTCACGAGATTGGGATTATCGTCGGCCCGAACAAGGAGCAGGTGATGGAGACCGTTAGGAGCGTTGATTGGGACGCTGAGGTAGAGTTCATCTATCAGGGCGAGCCGAAAGGTTTAGCACACGCGATAAAGGTCGCCAGGGACTACCTCGGTGACGATGATTTTGTGATGTACCTCGGTGACAACATCCTCAGGGAAGGCATAGTGGAGCACCTGAACCACTTCAAAGAGGGAAACTTCGACGCCAGCATTTTGCTCTGTGAGGTTTCCAATCCCCAGCGGTTCGGTGTAGCCGAGCTGAGTGAGGACGGAAAGACCATCAAACGGCTGGTTGAGAAGCCCAAGGTGCCGCCGAGCAACCTAGCGCTTGTGGGAATCTACTTCTTCAAGCCCGTCATCCACGAGGCGGTCGAGAACATAAAGCCCTCCTGGAGGAACGAGCTTGAGATAACCGACGCCATCCAGTGGCTCATCGACCACGGCTACCGTGTAGGGTGGACGAAGGTCCAGAACTGGTGGAAGGACACCGGAAAGCCCGAGGACATACTCGACGCCAACAGGCTCATCCTGGACGACATCCAGACGGATATACGGGTCGAGACGAAGGCCAGAATCCATGGAAGGGTGGTCATCGGGGAAGGAACCCGGATCGACGGGAACACCGTCATAAAGGGCCCCGCGATAATCGGCAGGAACTGCGTCATCAGGAACGCCTACATCGGCCCCTACACGAGCATCGGCGACAACGTCGTCATTGAAAACACCGAGATTGAGGACTCGATAATCCTTGAGGGAAGCGAGATTAGATGCGGCGGCAGGATTGTGGAGAGCCTCATAGGGAAGAACGTGAAGATTTTAGAGGGGAACAACCATCCCATTGGAAGGAAGCTGGTCGTCGGCGACAATTCCCAGTTAATGCTGTGAGGTGGAACGATGAGGCTTTTGGTGACCGGTGGAATGGGCTTCATAGGGAGCAACTTCATCCGCTATATCCTTGAAAAGCACTCCGACTGGGAGGTAATAAACCTTGACAAGCTTGGCTACGGCTCGAATCCGGCAAATTTGAAAGACATCGAAGACGACCCGCGCTACACCTTCGTCAAGGGAGACATAGCGGACTTTGAGCTCGTGAGCGAGCTGGTTAGGAGAGTTGACGGAATAGTGCACTTCGCCGCTGAAAGTCACGTGGACAGGAGCATCTCAAGCCCCGAGCACTTCCTGAGAAGCAACGTCATCGGTGTTTACACGATTCTTGAAGCCATCAGGAAAGAGAACCCCGAAGTTAGACTAGTTCACGTGAGCACCGATGAAGTCTACGGCGATATCCTGGAAGGCTCGTTCACCGAAAAAGACGCGCTTATGCCCTCATCCCCATACTCCGCTACTAAAGCTGCCAGTGATGTTCTCGTGCTTGGCTGGACGCGGACTTACAGTCTGAACGCCTCCATAACGAGGTGCACCAACAACTACGGCCCCTACCAGTTCCCGGAAAAGCTCATCCCCAAGACGATAATCAGGGCCAGCATGGGGCTCAAGATTCCGATATACGGCACCGGCCAGAACGTGAGGGACTGGCTCTACGTCGAAGACCACGTCAGGGCAATTGAGGCCGTTCTGCTCAAAGGGGAGCCCAGGGAAATCTACAACATCTCCGCCGGCGAGGAAAAGACTAACCTGGAGGTCGTTAAGACGATCCTTGAGCTCATGGGCAGGGACGAGTCGCTTATAGAGTTTGTTGAGGACAGGCCCGGCCATGACCTGCGCTACTCCCTCGACTCCTGGAAGATAACGCGTGACCTCAAGTGGAGGCCAAAGCACAGCTTTGAGGAGGGCATTAGAAAGACTGTCAAATGGTACCTCGAAAACGAGGCCTGGTGGAGGCCGCTGGTCAACGAGAAGGTCCTTCATCCAACGCCCTGGAAGCTGGGGTGGTGAGAACATTTAAATATGTGCATACACATAATTATGTATGGTGATGATATGCCAACTATGACCCTTTCAATACCTCCGGAGCTCTACCGCAAGATGAAGAAGCACCCAGAAATCAAATGGAGCGAAGTGGCGAGAAAGGCCATAGCGGAGTACCTCAGTGAGCTTGAGAACTCCCGAACCGAGATGTCCATGTTGGAGTTCAGGGAACTCCTCGGGGATGAGCTCATCAGGGATATAGAGTCCGTTCCAGACGAGGCCTACGAGGAATATTACAAGAAAGCGAGGGATTTAGAATGGGAGAGGACAAAAAGAAACTCTACGACACGAACGTCCTGATCGACCTCGCTAAAAGCGGCGAGAACCCCGGGGACGGCTATACAACGGCGCTGAACCTTGTGGAATACCCAAAGGGGGTCTCTCTGGATCTGGGAGTCCTCATACCATCGCCCAAAGAATACGCTCTGGCTGTTAAGCTCTCAGAGAAACTTGTAAAGGCAGGCACCCCTGTTCCCGCCGTGGACGTGATAATCGCCGCCGTTGCAATATCCAGGGGGATGACCCTCGTGACAAAGGATAGACATTTCTCGCGCATAAAGAAGGTCGCTCCCGAGCTCAGACTCGAACTGGTTGGATGAGGTGGGTGTTAATCACCCGGCAGCAAGCAAAAAGGTAATTAAGTTCCGCGAGAACCTTTAGGATGGTGAACGTGATGGAGGACGCTTACAAGCTCTTTCAGCAGCTCCCAGATGACCTCAAGGAGGAGGTGCTGGACTACATCGAGTTCCTCCTGGAGAGGAACGCGCGCAGGAGACGCTCCCCCATGAAGTTTGGATGGCGCGGGGGGCTGAAGGAGCTCAGGAAGAAGTACACTTCCGTGGAGCTTCAGCACAAGGCCCTTGAATGGTGGGGCTGATGTATCTAGTTGATACCAACGTGTTCCTTGAAATCCTTCTTGATCAGGAAAACGCTGATAACGCGGAGAGGTTCCTTAGAGAAACTCCACCCAGCGAGCTTGCCGTCTCGGATTTCTCGGTTTACTCAATAGGGATAATACTCTTCAAGCAGAAGAAACACGGGGTCTTCCGGGAGTTCGTTGAGGACGTTCTCCTGCGCGGTGGGCTCTCCCTGCTGAGACTCACTCCCTTTGATTTTGAATCCCTGGTTGAAGCCTCCCGTAAATTCCACCTCGATTTTGACGATGCGTACCAGTACACCTTGGCCCGTAAATACGGCCTCCGCATAGTCAGCTACGATTTGGATTTTGATGCAACCGATATCTGTAGGGTTACGCCACTTCAGGCGATGAGGTGATGTTATGCCGTTCGAATTTAAAAGGCTGGAAATCCCTGATGTTATCCTGATCAAGCCCAAAGTCTTCGAGGACGAACGGGGCTTCTTCATGGAAACTTACAAGAAATCAGATTTTGAAAAGGCCGGAATCAAAGGAGAGTTCGTCCAGGACAACCACTCAAAGTCTAGATATGGAGTGCTCAGGGGCCTGCACTTCCAGAGAGAGCCCTACGCGCAGGCCAAGATCGTGAGGGTAGTTAGGGGAGTCATATACGACGTCGCCGTTGATCTGAGGAGGGATTCCCCCACATTTGGCAAGTGGGTCGGCGTCATTCTCTCGGAGCACAACAAATACCAGCTCTACATCCCGAGGGGCTTTGCCCACGGTTTCGTTGTGCTGAGCGACGTTGCAGAAGTGGTCTACAAGGTGGACAACGTCTACGCCCCTGACCATGAAGGCGGGATAATCTGGAACGACCCCGAGATAGGAATCGACTGGCCTGTGGATGACCCCATAGTCTCGGAAAAGGACAGAAAGTGGCCGACGCTGAGGGAGGCCGTTGAGAGGGGATGGGCATTTTGAGGTGATTGGATGAAACGAGTCGTCTTCATAGCCCATGCACTCGAAAGGCTAAGGGACAGAAAAATTTCAAAGGAACTCGTAATTCAGGCCCTTAACGAGCCAGACTCCGTCGATACAGGTTACATAGGACGAAAAATCGCTCAAAAGATTTTAAATGGAAAGCTTATACGGGTGATTTATGAAGAGACAGAGGATGAAATCCTTGTCATCACAGCATATATAACCTCCAAGGTTGAAAAATACACTGGGTGAGAAAGTATGATGATAACGTACGACCCAAATCACGACGTGATGTACATCAAGTTTGGTGGGGGAGAAATAGTTGACACAATCGAGGTTGGAGAGGGAGTGCTCATAGACGTTGGCAAGGACGGCAGGATAATAGGAATCGAAATAATAAACGCATCCACTAGAGTCGGCCCAAATCCCCTCGGCGAAATCTCAATAAGGCTCCAGGAAGCAGCCGTGTGATGGGAATCACAAGATGCAAATTTTATTAGATGTAAGCACAACTACTAACGGTGGTTGGATATGGGAAAAATCGCCATTGAGCTTAACATCCCTGACGAGATACTGAAGACGATTGACCTTAAGCGGCTGAAACGAATCGTTGAGAGGGAGGTTATTGTAGAGTACAGTGTCCAGAAACTTCACGGAAAGTTCAGGGGAATGGACCTTAAAAAAATCCTGAGAGAGGTCGAAGAGGAATGGGGTCTTTGACGGCCTTTGTGGATACCAACGTGATAATTGAGCATTTGGAGGGCAATATCGACCTTCTCGACATAATGGAGAGGTTTAACGTCCTGTATTCCAACAGCATAGTGTTCAGTGAGGCTCTTATGGTGTACCTGAGGGCATTAACTGGCGAACGCCCGTACACACTCAAGCACAACCCTGGTATTATCCGGAACCTAAGGGAGGAGCTCCTGGACTTCTCAAGGCTTTTTGAACTTTTCCTTGATCTGGAGATAAACAGGGCTGTTGAAACCCTTGCCGTTGAGTACATGATAAAATACGGCCTGCTACCGAATGATGCACTCATCCTTGCAACCTGTAAGTTTCACGACGTCAAGTATCTAATTTCGTTTGACAGCGATTTTGCTAATGCTTGTGAGAAGGAAGGGATATCCCTTCTTAGTACCCAAGGGGAGATAACCGGGCTTGGTGATGTCCCGTGATGGTGGCTATAATAGGTGCCAACGGTCAGCTCGGAACCGACCTGGTGAAGGTCTTTGGGGAAGACCCGTCTTTTGAGGTCGTTCCTCTGACCCACAAAGACTTAGACGTTACCGTTCCCGAGACCCTGAATGTGCTGAAAGAGCTGAAGCCCGACGTCATCATCAACACGGCAGCTTATGTAAGAGTTGACGACGCCGAGATTTATCCGGAGAAAGCTTTTGCGGTCAATGCTATCGGCGCGCTGAACGTTGCCAGGGTTGCCAGCGAGATTGATGCCATCAACGTCTACATCAGCACGGACTACGTCTTTGATGGCGAGAAGGGGAAGCCTTATATTGAGGAAGACATACCGAATCCCATCAACGTCTACGGGGCAAGCAAGTATATGGGTGAGATCTTCACGAGGAATTATTCATCCAGGCATTATGTAATCCGGGTGGCGAGCCTTTATGGGAAGGCGGGGGCGAGCGGAAAGGGCGGGAACTTCGTTGAGTGGGTCATTGAGAAGGCGAAGAGGGGAGAGGAGCTTAGAATAGTTGATGACCAGTTCATGAGTCCCACGTACACAATGGACGTTGCGAGAACTCTGAAGGAGTTCCTGAAGCTGAAGCCGGAGTTCGGGGTTTATCACATGGTCAATGACGGTTTTTGCTCGTGGTACGAGTTCACTAGGGCCATCTTTGAAATTCTAGGTTGGGACGTTGAAGTGAAGCCCATAAAGTCCAGCGAGCTCAACAGGCTGGCAAGGAGGCCCGGGTTTTCGGCGCTGGAGAACTCGAGGCTTCATGGACTTGGCCTGAGGATGGCGGGCTGGAGGGAAGGGCTGAAGGAGTATCTGGGAGAGAAGGGGTATCTCTAAACGTCTCTGAACAAAGGGGCTCCGCCCTTTGAATCCCGTTTTTATTTCGTTATCTCGGTGCTTACGGACCGAATGTGTTATACGGCGCAAAAATGAAGCAGGAATGATGCAAAAGATGAACGCCCATGACCAAGGTAGGTCAGGCTTTACATTTTTCTTTGAAAGTCTCGCCCTTCAGGCAAGGAGGAGGTCAGGTTGCTAAAACCAAAATATTTAAATATTCGAGTCACGTTTATTATAATCATGATTCGAAAATTTGTAAACCGGGGGAGGGAGCTCGAAGTCCTGGAGAGGGCATGGAGAGACGGCTTTCGACTTTTTGTGGTCTACGGGAGAAGAAGGGTGGGAAAGACTGCCCTTTTGAGGAAATTCTTGGAGAACAAAAGGGGCATATATTTTCTCTGCTCCCAGAGGGGATATGAGAAAGACCTCGAGAGATTTTCTCACGAGATAAGTTCTTTTATTGGTGCTCCGGTAAGATTCGAAAGCTTTAGGGATGCATTTAAGTTCCTAAGGGGGCAGGGGAAGCTTTTGGTGATTCTTGATGAGTTCCCTTACTTAATAGAGGCAGACAGGGGTGTTACATCCGAGTTTCAGGAGGTAGTGGATACAGTGCTTGAGGGTTCAGAGATCACCATTATCCTCTGCGGTTCGAGCGTTGGAATGATGGAGCGTGAGGTTCTCAGCTACAAGAGCCCCCTCTATGGGCGGGCAAGTGGGGTTCTGAAGGTCAAACCATTCCGCTTCTTCGATATGGTCGAATGGTTTGGAAAGGACTTTGAGGGGCTTTTAAGACTCTATGGGGTCACGTGGGGGATTCCTAAATACATGGAATTCTTCAAAACGGGGAGCGATGATGAGATTATCAACAACTTCTTTGACCCGAGTGCATTTCTTTTCAACGAGGCGAGGCTTCTCCTCATGGAGGAACTGAGGAATCCAACCAGATACATGCAGATTATCGAGGCCATAGCCATGGGAAAAACCCGGCTTAACGAGATCGCTCAGTACGTTGGGATGGAGGCCAAAGACCTATCTGCATATCTTAGGGTGCTCTCAAATCTTGGAATTGTGAGGCGGGAGGTTCCAATAACAGAGAGGAAAGCCAAGAGAGGGATTTATGTTATAGAAGATGAGTACTTCCGTTTTTACCACCGCTTCGTCAGTCCGCACTATGAGGAGATAGACTCCCTCAACCCTGAGCCAGCGATTCAGGATTTCCTGAGGAACTTTAATACTTACCTTGGAAAGACCTTCGAAAAAGCAGCCAAAGAGTTTTTAATGGAGCTTAATAAGCATGGAAGGTTGCCGTTTAAATTTACGAAGATCGGAAAGTGGTGGCATAAAAATGAGGAAATTGATCTCGTTGCACTGAACCGGGGAGAAAAGAAGGCCCTGCTGGTGGAGGTAAAGTGGAAGGAGTTGAGCGAAAAAAAGGCGAGGGGAGTTTTAAAAGATTTAGAGCGTAAAAGTGGGCTTGTCGGGTTAGAAAACTGGCAGAAGTATTACGGGTTGATAGCAAAGGGCATTGAAAGTAAGGAAGCCATCACAGGTGAGGGCTGGCTCCTGTGGGATTTGGAGGACTCCGAGAATCTTGGATTTTAAGATGAGAAAACTCTGAACGGGCCCATTTCGAAGGCTAAAGACTCATCGTGAGTCAAATGAGTCAAAAGGTGAACCCTATGAGCGAGGCGAGCCAGGCACTCCAGAAGATTGCAAGGAGGACGGGAACTGATAAACCAGAAATCTATTGAGTATAACATATACAACGGAGAAGGGCTATAAGATTCAATGGCTCCCGAAAGGGTTAAAAAGATTGAAGTTACATGGGGTATTGGAAAGCAGTGATCAACATCAAAATTTTCACCCGCTCCCCTGTGAAGCCCGTCCGATGATAAGAGGGGGCGGATGAGCGGGTGTGTCCTGGCTTCTTTTTAATGTTTTAGTCCTCTCCTCCTGAGATTGACGTGATTGTCAGCTATTGTTATGAGGATTTTCCTCTGCAGGTAATACTCTAACTCTCTCTCAGCTTCTGCCTGCGTTATGATGTCTTTTTCTTTCTGTGCTTTCCATAGCTTCTGTTTTAGCTCTTCTATGGCCGAAGCGATGTCTCCCTCCTTTACGATTGAAATCTGCACGTCCTCAAATCTGCCCACAACTGCCCTCCAGAGCTTGTCATCAGCTATAATCTCCAGTCCAAATTGGGCATAGTACTCAACATCTTCCCAGAAATAGTGGCCGATTTTGGGATAGTACCTGAGTTCGAGATAGTACTTTCTCACGGCCTTTTCCAATTTCGGCTTAGACTCCTCTTTTAGATACCGATTCCTGTTCCTTTTAACCTCCCTAAAGTGCCGTATTCTTCTGAAATCTTTTGTAAGCCTGGGCAGATCTTCGTAATTAACGACCACCATTGCCGCGGCGTTATTGCTTTCGTCAATGGCCATTACAACCGGCATGTATCGTCCCAGGTTCTATCCTGGGGTTAGATTTATAATAATTTTTGTGCGTTCTTTTAAGATAAGGATATTTATACTGAAGATTACCTGGAGCCAAACTCCGAATTGGTGTTTTGGGCAAATGGACCCCGCCCCTTGAAACCCGTTTTATCCCCTTTATCCCGGCGCTTTGCGCCGCACCTCCAGAACCAAAAAGCTATCAATTCCCGGATCGTTTTTACCTTTTTCTTTTGAAATCCTCCCCTTCAGGGCGGGGAGGAGGTCAGTGAATGCCCCATTCATGCCGAGAATTCCAGAAACGTAATATTTAAATGCCTGGTCTGGGTATAATATCCGAAGGAACATGGATTTCACCAAGTTCGTGGCCATGTTGAGGTCCAAAAGCATCTCAGATGTCACAGTTACACCCCACTGTGGATATCGCCTCCAGGTTAGGGGAATACCAAAAGGTTTGGTGAAAGAGCTGCTTTATAACCCCCAGGGACTCAGAGGCGTGATCCAGCAAGCGCCCGAGGGAAGGTTTAAGCTGTATTATGCATATACTGAGGATAAGGACCTGATAATAATAGTAGATGCGAGGCATGTTAAGAGCAAACTAAAATTAACTGTGGTGACGGTATTTCCACAGCCGTCCAAAAGGAGAACGAAGGTGAAAGAATATGGGGGAGAAGAGTGAGTTCAGGCCTGTGGATTATGACCCCCTTGTCGATTCACTCTTTGTGGTGGCGCCGGGGGGGGAGTATGAGTACTCCGTCATGCTCGGGGATGATGTTATTCTAGACTTTGGCCGGCTTTCGGAGGGGGATAAGCTGGACGTCATCGGATTTGAGATACTTGGGGCCTCCAGAAAGTTTGGGTTAGACAAACACCTGCTCAGGAGAATTAAGAGGCTCCATGCGGAGATTAAGATCAGCGAAGACCGCGTTGAAATGATTATTTCGATAGTTGTAGTCCAGAGAAAAAGGGAACGCGAGCGCTCAAGGATACTGGAAATGGCAAACGTCGGCCTTCCCACTGCAGTCACTTCTATCAGTGTTTAGATGGAATTGAAGAGAATCCTGCTCCCGGTTTTCATGATGTTGGACCCTATGAGCGAGGCAGCTTAATATCCATACAATTTTTGGGCGAATAGACCCGCCCCTTGGGCCCCGTTTTATCCTCTTTATCCCGGCGCTTCGCGCCGCACCTTAAGGACCAAAAAGTTATTAATCCCGGACCGTTTTTACCTTTTTCTTTTGAAATCCTCCCCTTCAGGGCGGGGGGGGAGGTCAGGTGTTAAAGGGCTCAAAGGCATCATAAAGGGCTCATAAAGGTATCACAGTTCATGGTGAACCTCATGGGCAAAGCCAGCAAAAATCTGTCCAGAAAAGCAAAAGTGTTATATATAATACTTTCTAATTTTTGGACAGTGAAGAGCCATGCTATCAAAAATTGAAGTCAGAATACTTCTGAAGCTCAAAGGTGAGAAAACCATAACCGAGTTAGCTAACGCGCTGAGCTTATCCATTTACCGAACCTCCATTCTCGTTGCATCTCTTGAAAGAAAAGGCCTTGTAAGGACAGAAAAAAGAGGAAAATATAAGATAGTCTCGCTGAGTGAGGCAAAGCCCGCGGAGCTTTTTAGAAAATTGACCTCCAGGTTTGGCCACATGCCTCTCGATGAGATTCTGAGCGGAAGGAATCTCGCCCTTCTCGCGGTTCTCAAGCGCACTCCGTTAAGTGCCCACGAGCTCTGTATAAAGAGCAACCTTTCAAGGAGTACCCTCTATTATGTAATTGATAAGCTTTCGGACTATGGGCTTATCGGGAAAAAAGATGGAGGGTACTTCCTGATGGAGAGATATGAACTGTTCCACGGCTTTGCCGTGGAATTCTACGAATTACAAAACTCCATCAAAGCGAGGAAATTCTCTGAGGATTCTGCCCTGATATGGGGTGGAGTTGGGGAATTTATTCTGTCGACGGGGGAGTACAAAGGGAGGGATGTTGGAAGCTTCCACCTAACCGGGCTTGAACGGTTCAGCGATTTTGGAGTGGATATTATTGGAACCGGGCGGCACCACTATTATTATTCTGAAAAAGCAAAGAGACTTTCTTTGGAAGAGGTTATTGTGCATGCGCTGCTTATTGATTTCAGCCCAAGAACAATTTTGTATTCACTCGTCCTGCTGCTGGCGTATAAAGGTAGAATAAACCAAAAGAAGCTTTTTAATCTTGGCAGGAAATACGGCGTTAGCGTGAGCGAACTGCTGGGATATCTTGAGGGTAAAGAGGTTAAAAGATACCCCTACCCTCCTATGGATGAAGTGAGGGAAATCTTCAAAATGTACTTCGGTGAAGGGAAGTGGGCGGGGTAACCAGAGAAAAGATAATATCCGAATTTCATCTGCTGGAGGAGAAGGCGAGGCTACTTAACCTTGAACCCCTGGAAGTCTACCTAATCGGTGGCGGGAATTTGGCCCTCAGAGGACTCAAGAGTGCGACGAAGGACGTTGACGTTGTAATGTTAAGCAGGAAACAGTTTTCCCTTTTGCAGGGGCTTCTGGAAACTCCATTGCCAAAACTGCCCGTCTATGTGAGGCAGTACCGCTCACGGTGGGATTATGACCTGGGCATGAGTTCCAGGTATGTGCATCCCTTGCATGGGTTCAGTCTCGATGTTTTTGTGAAGAGGGTTCTCAACAAGCTGTATCTGTCGGAGGGGATGGTTTCAAGGGCTGAAGTTCCCGGGGAGTTTTCCTCACACGAGCTTTTCAGGATACACCTGGTTTCAAAAGAGGACATCTTCTTGTTTAAAAGCGTAACTTCAATGGAAAGAGTGAGGGACCTTGAGGATCTGATTGCACTTGTTGAAACCGGGCTGGATTATGAGATAATCATTCATGAGCTTGAAAACCAGCTCTCTAAGGATGAATCACTCAGGAGCTTAGTTCCGAGGATAATACATAGTGTTGACCTTTTAATGCAACAGATTGGAGCCGTAAAAGGACTTATCCACCTCAGGGGATATTTAAAAGAAATAAGCGGGTGAAATCTCATGAGCTAGCGGCAGAAGATTGCAAGGGGGACCAGAATAGTTTTTGCTGGATCCGTTCTGTGTATCCTCTGTATCTCAAACTTTATAAAGTATAACATACAAAGGATACAATATGAGGGCGCCAATATTGAAGGAGAAAATACTGAGGGAGTTAGCAGTTAAAGAAGAAGTTTCTGTTAAAGAGCTTTTGGCCAGGTTTAAGGTTAACAGGCCTTACCTTTACAGAATCCTCAGGTCACTGGAAAGTGATGGGGCAATAGTTTTGGAGATGGGGATGATACGGGTCCTTGACAAAAAATCCCTCCTCTATGCCTGGGGGGCGGAAAAGAAGAAGATATTCCAGGTTGTTAGGGGAACCACTTATAAAGTAAGGCCCAAAAAGGTTAGGGATTTTGTAGTGTTCTCTGGAACGTCAGCGTTGTGGGTTCTTGGAAAGGTTCTGGAGCCGAGCTTTGGGACGGCCTACGTTAGAAAAGAAGATTTCGAGAGGTTAAAGCGGATTGGACTCAGAAGAGAGGGATATCCGAT
This sequence comes from Thermococcus celericrescens, assembly GCF_001484195.1. Classification (NCBI taxonomy): domain Archaea; kingdom Methanobacteriati; phylum Methanobacteriota; class Thermococci; order Thermococcales; family Thermococcaceae; genus Thermococcus; species Thermococcus celericrescens. The sequence goes on along the minus strand of NZ_LLYW01000005.1, from coordinate 13,963 downwards.
CAGGTTCTACTCTTACGATGAGGACGTCTTTAACTATACGAGGAATGTGAGGGAGTACCGGCTGGCAATAATCGAGCAGGTGATTGCAGACGCCCTAGGAGAAGGAATATATACGAGAGCCATCGAAGAACTGCTGGAGGAGATCGAATGGAAGAGGTAACCCTGAGGAGCTGGGGTAATCCGATAATTAAGGAATCCTACGAGTGGATGCTGAAAATCGGCAGGGAGCTGAAGGAGAGACTTGTGTTGGTTGGAGGATGGGCAACTTACCTTCAAGCTCAGAAATTGGGAAGCAGGGCTCTCCCTTCTTTGGACATCGATTTTGTTGCTTTGAAAGAAGAGTTTAACACTGTTGAAAAACATCTGCTGGCCAGTAACTTTATACCGGTTAGTTTTAGATATGTCAAATACTATCATGAAACACTGGATGGAAGGTTAAAGGGGATAAGCTTTGAGGAATCCAAAAAGATTCCCCCATATGAGCTTAGAGAATTATTTTTGGACGTCTTATGGGACGAAAAGATAAGTTCAATAAGCTTTGCACATCCTTACGCTAGGGTGATTTTTGAGAGGGAGATTTACGAAGAGATTAAGGGAATCAACGTTGCCTTTCCAGAGGTTATCCTGTCAATGAAATTTTTGATAGAGAATAACAAGTACCGGGGAGAGAAACAGCTGAAGGACCTGATTGACATTTATGTATTAACCCTTAGTCCCGAAGAGCTGGACTTCGATGTATTTAAACTGCTGTACTCCAAGGAAAAATTCAGCCTGGATTGGGTGATCCAGTATTTTAAGGAAAACGAAGAGTTTTTAGCTTCAGTCATGCGCGGGATAGGGATAACCTTTGATAGAGAAGAATTCTTGCTAACTATCAACGAATTGAAAGAAAGTCTGAAAAGGTGAACCCCATGAGCGGGGCGAGTCAGGCGCTGCAGAAGATTGCGAGGGGGACGGGGATCGTCTTTGCCGGGACGGTAATCTCGATGCTCTTTGGGTTTTTGAGCCGGGCGGTGATAGCGAGGTACTTTTCCACTGGAGAGTATGGTGTTTTTAATTTAGCCCTGACAGTTTTGAACATCGCTCTCGTTGTGGCGACGCTGGGCTTCCAGAACGCCCTGCCGAGGGAGGTGGCGTTTTACAGGGAGAGGGAGCCTTCCAAGGTCGGGGATCTGGTCTCGACGGCTCTGGTTATTGTCGCGGCGAGCAGTTTTGTAATCACGGCGCTCCTGGTGCTCGGCTCGGGCTTTGTTGCCCGGGTGTTCAGCGAGGAGAGGCTGGTCTACGCCCTAAGGATAGCCGCCCTTGCCCTGCCGTTCTGGGCCCTGACGGGTGTGGTGATTGCGGTTTCCAGGGGCTTCGGAAGGGTCAGGGAGCAGGTGTATTTTCAGAATATTGTTTATCCGATAGTCTGGCTTGTACTCGTTGTGCTCATGGCTGTTCTCGGCCTCCCCTTTGCTTCGATATTCTGGATGTACATTCTGGCCCAGTCGGCGGTATTTCTGGCCCTGATCTTTGAGGTGCACAGGATACGGCTTTTTAACGTAAAGGCCTCTTTTGATCCTGCCCTCGGGAAAAAGCTGGTTCTCTTTTCCCTCCCCCTGATGTTCGTTGGAATTCTGAATTTTTTGATGACATGGACCGACACGCTGATGCTCGGCTATTACAAGGGCTCGGAGGTCGTGGGCCTGTACAATGCAGCTACTCCCCTGGCAAGGTTGATCCCCATCTTTCTGGGTTCTGCGTCTGTAATCTACTCCCCCATAGTCACGTCACTGTATGCCCAGGGGAAGATTGGAGAAATGGGGAGGGTCTATCAGATCCTGACGAAGTGGGTGTTCCTCCTGACTCTCCCCATATTTGCCGTCATGTTCCTCTTCCCAGAGGCCACCATATCCTTCCTCTTCGGCGAGAAATACGTCTCCGCTTCAACTGCACTCCAGATACTGTCTCTGGGGTTCATGTTCCACACGTTTCTGGGGCTAAACGGCATGACGCTGATCGTTATTGGAAAGCCAAAGCTCAACATGATAGGAGACACCTTTGCAGTGATATCAAACGTTTCACTGAATCTGGCTTTGATACCCAGGTATGGAATGGTCGGTGCCGCCGTCGCCACGGCTGTTTCCTACTTCGTGGCCAACGTTTTCAGGTCTTACTGGCTCTATAAGATGACTGGGATACATCCATTCAGTCCGAACTACGTGAAGCCGCTGGGAATAAGCTTCCTTTTGCTGGGAGTTCTTAAATGGATGAGTCTGGACGTGGGAGACATATGGCATGCGATCCCGGTGCTCGTCATTTTCCTGGCGGTCTACGCCCTGCTGGTGCTTTTAAGCAGGAGCATCGATAAGGAAGACGTTGAACTCCTGCTGGCGGTGGAGAAGAGGCTGGGGGTTGATTTGGGGGGAGTAAAAAAGATATTGGGGAGGTTCGTTTAGATCTTGCCTTTTAGTTTTAGGTTTTTGATAGCTTTTTTAAGCTTTTCATCTTCTTCAGGTTTTGAGTACTGAGAAATTTCCCTTTTTATTATTGACTTGAGACTATGTACTAGTTCTAAATTTTCATTCGCAATATTTTGCTGTTCTAATGGATCTGCTACCAAGTTGTACAACTCAGTATACTCTCGTTGTTCCCACCATATTAACTTGTGCTCCACATTGGTAATAGCATGGGCCCGCTCATTAGTTTTTACGTACTTTTCTATATTTGGATCTGGTGCAACAACTCCCTGGGAGATGACATACTGAATTTTGTCATTGATAAGATCTCTTCCTAAAAATGAGCTAGGAATTTTTATTCCTAAAAGATTTAAAATAGTGGGACCTAAATCCATTAAACTAAAAATTTTTGAGATCCTGTTACTTTGCTCAATATGGTAAAACTTAGACAACGTATCATTATTTTCAGACCAGAATATCATTGGTATATGAAGAAGCTCTCGATGGAGATTTAAATTGTTATTTGCACAGTGCCCATAAGCACCCCTTTCTCCAAAGGCTTCTCCATGATCCGCGGTAAATATGATCAATGTTTTCTCTAAGTCCAAGTGATCACTAAGGTCATTCACTAGATGGGATAATTCTTTATCAAGTTCCCATATTTTATCATCATATAACCGCAGTATAAGCTCTCTTTCACTATCAGTTAAACTCTCTGGGGACTCATTTTTCTTTCTCATTAGATTCAGGACATAACTATATGACAACTTTTTTCTTGTAAAATGCCACGTTTTGGGCAAATATGGCTCGTGAACATCCATATAATGAATCCAGAGAAATAATTTTTTATAGTCCTTTAATTGTGTTAGTGTCTTTAGTACAGCCTCGTTGAGCTCTTCTGCCGTAGCATACGGTGCCTTAATTTTTCCCAGGATTTTTTTCATTGCAAAGTTCATAACTTTTGTAGTAAACTTTTGTTTTCGATGATGCTCACTGTAAGGATCTAAAAATATGTCAAAACCTTTTCCAAAATGGTAAATTAAGAACCATGGATTTGAATGGAATCCCAGCGTATAGAATCCATTCTCTTTTAGGACTTCAGGGAGTGTTTTTCCTCTGTTGGTATTAGTATACCTCTCCGTTCCCATTAGGGGATACCTCGATGTTAACATTGAATTTATGGATGCAGTAGTATAGGGAGCGTTCGCAAATGTCTGAGTTAACAATATTCCCGATTTAGCAAGCTTGTCTATAAAGGGAGATGTCCTGCGGTTATAACCATAAATCGATAGATGATCCGATCTTAATGAGTCCACAGTTATTAGTATGATACTATGTATCTTGCGATCCATGATTATCACCTAAAACAACAAGTATTCAAAACATTTAAAACAATATCGGAAAAACACTGGATGGGGATTAGTGCTATGATAGACTTCGTATACAGCCTGGTGCTGTCAATAGGAAATTTAAAATACCTCCGACAAAAATCATTTGTGGGGTTTGGCTCGAGAATCATTAATTCGCACCTCGGTAGGAATGTAAGAATCGGAAAATTCTCATTTGTCACTAACTCTATACTGGAGGATTATGTAAAGATTGATATGCTTACTTTTGTTTCCAATTCCCGCTTTGGCAAGCATAGTTATATCGGAAAAAACGGAGTTGTTGAGAACGCTCAAATAGGTGCTTTTACGTCCATTTCATGGAATGTAACTATAGGGGCAGGTGAACATAAAACAGATATCGTGACGACTCATGAATTAATGTATTCTCCATTTCATGGTTTTATCAAAGACACTGAAGAAAGGATTTATGATCCTACTGCTGGCAGAGTTATAGTTGGAAATGATGTGTGGATTGGAGCCAATGTCGTGATTAAAAGAGGTATTAAAATTGAGGATGGTGCGGTGATTGGAGCAGGTTCTATTGTAACTAAAGATATCCCCCCATATGCCATTGCAGTTGGTGTTCCTGCCAGAGTAATTAAATATCGTTTTTCAAAAAAAACAATCAGAGAGTTGCAAAAATTGAGGTGGTGGGAGTGGTCAGATAAAGTTCTCAAGCAGCATTTGGATGTTCTCTCCTCTAATCCTGAGGATCCACAAACTATTGAGAAATTGTGGATGATAAAAAGAGAGCTAGAGGGGATTAAAATCCGCTAGCACTATCCAAGTATCTTTAGAAGAATAAACTCTCTCTGAGTTCTGGACACTATTAAAGATAGGGGGAATGAAAAGAGAAATGTATTCAACTTGTGATACTGAATTACCTATTGTCCATATAGCTATCTTCTTATTAAGGATATTTTCATGTCTGAGATAAATATATAGGGGTTTGTTTGAAAAGTTATATATTTTCCCATTAGAATTCATTTTAAAAGTCATTTCTGAAGCAGGGGTTCCAAGTAGCCCCAAAAGAAGTAAAGCCCCGTATACGTCAGAATTTACCCTTAGATTATCGTATCGATATTGGGATATAAACTTCCCTCCGTAAATCTCACTGGAGCTCCAGTACGGCCCGTCAACCTTTTCAAGCCACATGGGTGGCTTTGGATCATTTGCGATTGCCACCATAAAACCGGAGCTGAACAGGAAGTATAGCACCAAGAACACCGCCACCAGCCGTGCAGTATTGCTCTTGGAGGGTAATATCTCCTTAAGGCGTCCGGCAATCTTTTTAAGTGCATCAACTAGGGTGGAGCTCCCTATTACAAGGTACGGCGAAAGGAAGAACAGCGTTATCTGGTACAGCCTGGTGGCGTTGAGCCTGTTTGAAAAATACGGCACCACAACTCCCGCAACATCATAGGCAAAGAACACGAAGGAAAGTACATGGAACTCAGGATGTTTTATCTCACTGCCAGTGACTAGTCTGTAGATTGCCGCCAGAACCCCTATTGAAATTAAGCCTTGGGCAATGATGTTTATCCACTTTGTAATCTCCCCTATAAGTGTCGTCTTGCTGAGGATAAGTGCAGCCCCTTGGGAATACTGAGGGTTAAATAGATCATTGAGCATCAAAAGAGTCTGGTACCCAATAGTTACTAACTTGTTGAACTGGAACCCCCCACCGACGTATGCATACCACAGCAGTGTAACAATCCAGAAAACCGCTATTATACCGATACTGATTCTATTATCTGCCTCCTTTTCAAGTGGTCGTATGAACAGAAGCGCAAGGAGCGCAAACATCGTCAGATATGCAGTCCCATAGTGTGAAACCGTTAGGGATACTAGGAATAGGATCAAAAACAGCGGGTTCACCCTCTTTACCGTTGCATAGACAAGAAGGGCCAAATAAACCTCTGCGATCATCTGCCTCGCAAGTGCCATCATTTCCGTGAAGAACGTAAAGAGGAACACGAAGAACAGCACTGAAATCTCCGTCCAGAGCCTCCTTCCCAGAAGTTTTTCATACGCCTTTAGAAGTATAATTGGAACCAGAGAGAAGACCAAGGGATAAATGATTTTGAAAATCGGGACTATCCATATATTTGAGATTAACGAATATATCGGCGCAAGAAGATTTATACTTGCAACTGTGTTGTACTGATAGTAAGTTGAAATGTCCCAAATTCCCCGACTCAAAACCAAGTGGGCGTAGTAGTACTCCCCGTTTATATCGTATCCCCAGATATAGTTCCAGGATATTCCAAAGACAGTTGACCACATAAGGGAAATCGCAATTGACCATATTGCAAAGGCTCTGTTAAAGTTCTTGGATTTAATAAAAACCAGTGGGGTAAGCGCTATCACGAAATAAAGGAGGAGCAATCCCCTGTTATCCCCGTAGTGGCTGAAAAGGTAGGCACCAAGCAGGGACCAAAGAGGCAGGAGGGCAAAGAATAAGTCCCATTTTGCTATCCTGATCCGTTTTCTGGTGTTAAGCATTGACACTGATCTGACCTGCTCCACTGCGAGTAGCCCTAAGGTAACCAGGTTAAATGTCACGAGGATCGGAAGAAGGGTTATCGGTTTTTCAACCCCAAGAAGCGGATACACAAAATTTGCAAAAATCCCCATAATCATGACGACCGAGATGCTGAGGGCAACTTCAAGGAATATCTCTTCAGAGATGCTTTCCGTTTTTGTGCTAAATATCCTTAAGAGGAGATAGCCCGGTAGGAACGTCAAAGCGATGAATCCAAAAATCTGCCTGACCAACGGCATATGGACGCCTAAATAATCCGCCAGTATTGCCGAGTTCAGCCCCAACAAAATCGAGATGGTGATTATCAGTGATTTCCTGTCCATTTAATCTCACTCCAAAGGGGATACCACCAAAAAACCTTTTAATATTTTTGATAGAAGGGGTATGGGATGCGGATGAATGCCCCGAGGGTGTCGATAATCGTTCTCAACTGGAACGGCTGGAAAGATACGATAGAGTGTTTGGAGTCGCTTTATAGAATCACTTATCCTAACTATGATGTTATCATGGTGGATAACGGCTCCAAGGATGATTCTATTCAGAAAATAAAAGAGTACGCCGAGGGGAGAATTAAAGTTAATTCGAAGTTTTTTGAGTACAATTCTAGTAATAAGCCGATTAAGGTTTTTGAGATAACCGAGGATGAAGCGAGAGAAGGAAAGTTCAATAAACCCGCCTACGAAAAGTTTGACCCAGACAGGCGAATGATTTTATTCAAAAACAAGGACAATTATGGCTTTGCTGGTGGGAACAATGTTGGGATAAAGTTTGCTTTGAGTGTTTTGGATCCTGATTATATCTTGCTTTTGAATAACGATACTGTTGTTGATAAGGAGTTTTTGACCGAGCTTGTTAAAGTAGCTGAGAGCGACGAGAAGATTGGGATTGTGGGGCCAAAGATTTATTACTATGATTACAATGGAAGAAGCGATGTAATAAACTTTACTGGGGCAGATCTAATACTGTGGAAAGGAAAAGAAAAAAGGTATGGTGCTGGTGAAGTTGAGAGAGGTCAGTGGGATAAGATTCTAGCAGTTAATAAAATTGAGGGCTCTTGTATGCTAATTAAAAGCAAGGTTCTAAGAGAGGTAGGGCTTTTTGAGGAGAGGTTTTTCTGTTATTGGGAGGAGACTGATTTAGATTTTAGAGTAAAACGGGAAGGATACAAGCTGCTTTATGTTCCGACTGGGAATATATGGCACAAAATCGCATCTTCCAATGGAGGTGTATTAGGTGTTTTTTATGAATACCACATGACAAGGAATAGATTATGGTTTCTAAAAAGAAATACTTTCGCAAGTGTAATGCGTAGGCATTTAATCTACGTTTTATTTTGGGAGATTCCCTTTAAATTGGTTTCTCTTGTACTGTATTATAAGAGGCCGCACTTAGTTTTTGTGTATCTAAAAGCGCTTTTAGATGGGGTTATAGGGTTAAAGACAATATAATTTTGGATTCGCGGGTTGGAGTTCTTACTGGATAGATGATTGAATTATTCTTGCCATTTCTTCTATAGAATCTGCAATAAAAATTTGTTTCCCAATAATGCTTTCGAATCCTCTGGCTCCAAGAGATGTCGATATTATTGGTTTATTTGTTTTCAAATAATCAAACATCTTAATCTCTATTCCTGTTGGGGAAACAAATTTGGGATTAATGAAAATATCACATTTTTTTAACACGGTAGATAAATCATCTACAAATCCCAAGAATTTTACATTTGGGGGTGTTTTATTTTCTTGTTTTTTGAATAAGTACCCCACACTTCCAATAATCCAAAATTCAAATTTATTACTTGGTAATTTTTTGCTAAGTTCAAGGATTTTCTCAACAGCGTCTATATTATGGGCAGTTGCACTTCCTATAAATCCAATTATGATTTTTTCTTTTTTCTGGAACTCCCTAAGGGTATTTGGCCTTCTCTTTTCTCTAATAGGTACCCATATACATACATTTTCTTTTTGATCTATATTTCGAATAATTATGTCCCTATCACTAAAGGATAAACAAAAGATGAAGTCTGCATACCTTAAATTATAAAATTCAATTCCTTTATATACCCTCAAGAGAATAGATGTAATTCTATTACGCATCCCAAATATTCTAAATTTTTCCTCTAAAAATAAGTATTCAACATTGTGTTCTACAATAATTGTTGGCTTATTTGTTAGCATCTTTGTAATTGTTGCTCCAAAAGGGAAATTAATCACGATTAAGTCATATTTCTTCTTAATATTGTTACATGCCCTTCTGAAGTTGGGATCAATTCTTAAAAACAATTCTACGAACACAATTACAAAAGGCAACAAAAAACTGCCAAATGGACTCGTTTTCTTCTTCTTGATTATATCTGTTGCGAGTCTTGTGTTAATTTTTGTGGCATTTTGGAATAATCTAAGTAATTTGAACGCTGTCGAAATATTAAACATAGAATCTAATTCCACGTTTTTATTTATGCTTCTAAAGTATTTCAATTGTTCTTGTATCAGTTTTTCTCCACCTCTGTTCCCATTTAAGATGTCATGTATCTCGATAGGAGCTAATATTAATATGCTATTTGCTTTTTTTAGTATCTCAAAACAATTGTGTCGTTCATACTTTTTCATTTCTACTAATCACCTCTTGGTATACATTTAGTGTTTTGGCAGTAATATTTTTCCAACCAAATATTTCCGCATGCTTTCTTATTTTTGCTCGATTCCACTCTTTTTCTAATGCAATTAAAATTTTTTCTGCTAAGCACTCAGGGTCTCTTGATGGGCATAACAGACCATAATCCTCTGAAGTTATTATCTCCTCACTTCCTCCATTATACGTCGAAACAATTGGTTTGCCGCATGCCATGGCTTCAATATTAACGACACCAAAATTCTCCACTATACTGGGGAGAAGGAACACATCAGCTGCGTTCATCCATAAGGGTATCTGAGAATGTGGTTTAAATCCAACAAGGTGTACAAAGTCATTCAAACCGTTAGTGGAGATCAATTGTTTCAGTTTTTCTTTTAGGTAGCCATCTCCTATTATATATAACTCAACATCCCTTCTTACTCTAACAACTTTTTTCATAGCAGTGATGCCGTATTCAAAGCCCTTCTTTTCCACTAAATTTCCAACACTTAAGAGTATCTTTTTGTCTTGCGGGATACCAAGACGTTCTCGAGCTTCTGATGTACTCATAGGGAAAAACTTTTCTAGGTCCACCCCATTTGGAATATACCATAACTTGGTCTCATCTATGCCCATTTCTTTGAGCAAATCGTAGCATTTTTTAGACACATTTATTATTGCATCTGTCTGATGCCAAAAATCAAGGGCATTTATCTTGTTGAAGAACTCCACACGACTTTTGTGGAGTGCATGAGTGGTGACGACTATAGGTATTCCAAGATTCCTCTTTAGTCTGTATGCTACGAATCCAGAAGGCCAAGTAAAGTGAGCATGAATTATATCAAACCTAAACCTTTCTTGGAAATGTTTAAAGTAGAGTTTAGATATCTTATCCGGCAAGGATCTATTTCGATTATCTGGAGTGAAATAAATTAAATCCAGAACATGGACACTCACATTATCCGGTGTATCAGTCATGTCAATGAGTTTCTCACGAGTGAAATGTCTAACGTGCTCAAAAAAACCTCCAAGAGGTATGTATTTGGACAATTCTGACAATTTGTTATGGTGAACAACAACATGGACCTCATCAACATGGCGGGAAATATGATCGATATGTTCTTTGACAAAAAACCTGTAGAAAGGTGCTATGACTAAAAGCTTCATGAGACTCCCTCCATTAAGTGTTTTAAGTTGATTACTATCTTCTGCTTTACGTACTTTGTCATATGAATGTTTGGTTTTTTATGGGATACCCAATTCTGCACCACATACTCCACAATCTCTCTCGGCTCCCTTGAATGCATCATTTTTCCCTTTTCAACCAAGTCCTTATCCACAGCAAGCAACATCCTCCCTGGGAAGAACGACACGGCAGGAACCCCCATAACCGCCGCTTCCCTCGCCATGGTTCCCGAACCTGTCAGGGTCGCCTTTGAGTAGTATATCAGGTTGAGCCCATCCAGTGCTTTTGGAGGTATATATACGTTCTCAAACCCCTGAGCAAGTTTTCTCTCCTCTTCGTTCCGCGGGAGGTAAACAACGTCTATGCCCTCTTTTTTGAACAGTCTCAACAACTCAGGGACGAGGGACTCGTTGTGCATCACGTAGAGGGAGGTAAGAGACTCGGGCCTTAAAACAACGTATTCCTCGAAGGGCAGCTGATCTAAACACTCTGAATCCGGCTGAAAATCTGCAATGTAGATGTGTTCCTTGTATCCAGGATACGTGATAACCGTGTCAAAGTACGATTCAAATGTCTCCCTTGCAACTTCCGGAACTAACACATAATCGGCCATTTTTTTAATTCTTGACTCTATCCTCTGGAACAGCGGTTTTTTTCCAATGAACTTGAGGTCGTTGTCGAGCATTAGGACGATTTTTGCACCCTTGAGCTTCCCTGCCGGGATCGGCATTGCGTTTTCGAAGCTTAAAAGGACCTTCGCTTTCGGTGCCTTGTAAAGTAGTCTGAAGGTGCGAGAAGCGAACGAGAGAGACTTTAACAGTGGGCTGTAGTGATCCCTCCCAAAAACTTCCCCTTTGAGCCCAAACATCTGCATAAGCTGTTCGGTTTCACCTCTCTTGAATCCAGTCACATAGATAGAATAGCCGTTTAACTCACTAACAATCGCCCTGACTACGTGAACCTGTGGGGTGTTTGAGATGTCAGCCCAGAGGTCATAGGTTTTTGCCATTTCCAAGCACCTTTATTTCAAATCCTGCCTCTCTCCATTTTTCGTGGTCCAGTATGTTCCTCGCATCGAACACGCACTTGTTCCTCATCAGCTTTCCTAGTTCATTAGGGTCGAGGAACTTGAACACCTCATGGTCGGTTATCACGACGATACAGTCGCTGTCCTTTATGGCTTCCTCTAGACTCAATAGGGGGTATTCAAACTCCTTCACAAACGGGTCATACACTTTGACTTTGAACCCATCGTTCTCGGCCAGTCGTATAAACCTCAGCGCTGGAGTCTCGCGGGCGTCATCGACGTTTCCCTTATATGCAACACCAAAGACCGTAATCGTTGGGTAATTAATTCCTTTCAGCATTTCCCTGACCCTGCGGAGGGTGTAGTTGGGCATGGTGTCGTTAACATGCCTCGCAAGGGCTATCATCTTTCCATTGGAAGAGTTCTGAATAACGAACCAGGGGTCGATAGCTATACAGTGTCCTCCAACTCCCGGTCCGGGCTTGTGGAGGTTCACCCTTGGATGCTTGTTGGCGAGTTCAATGGCCTCCCATATATTGATCCCGTATTCCTCGGCTATCTGGGCGAGCTCATTGACGAGTGCGATATTAACATCTCTGTACGTGTTCTCAATCAGCTTCACAAACTCCGCGGTGGTCGCGTCCGTGAGATAGATATTGCCCTTAACAAACGACTCGTAGAGCTTCTTCGCGAGCTGTGCAGACTCAGGCGTTATTCCCCCGACTATTCTATCGTTGTGAATCATCTCATGGATTGTCTTTCCTGGAATAGCTCTCTCAGGACAGTGCACAACATAAAAATCTGTGCCCGCTTTAAGTCCGCTCTTTTCCAGAATCGGGATGAGAAGCCTCTCGGTGGTGTTGGGCGGAACCGTTGATTCGAGGATCACCAGGTTCCCTTTCTTTAGATGGAGATACACCATCTCCGCAGCGGATTTCACATATTTCAAATCCGCGGCCTTTGTGTGCTCATCCAATGGTGTGGGGACGGCTATCAAAAACACATCTGACTCTTCAACATGGGTAGTTGCCCTAAAGTTGTTCCGTGCTTTCTCAAAAAGCTCTTCAAGCCCCGGCTCATGGAAGGGCAGTTTGCCTTCGTTGAGTAGCTTTACTTTCTTCTCGTTGACATCTACCCCAACAACCTCGTGCCCTGCTGATGCAAACAGTAGTGCCGTTGGTAAGCCTATATAGCCAAGACCGAGGACTGAAATTTTCATTTTAATCCCCCGTTAACCTCTTTGTTTTCCCTTATCATCCTCTTCAGCTCGGACATGCTCTTGAACATGTAGCTCATGACAAAGCCGAATATCAGCATGCTGACCCCTGTAATCACGAACATCGACGTGAGGGGCGCCATCAGGTAGTGGGTCACGCCCCTGTTCCACTCCGCGACGATGTACGTCCCCATAACGAGCCCCACCAGCAGGGAGAGGAAGCCGAGGAAGTAGAGGTACCTCCCGGGGTTGTACCTAACCAGCATCCCCACTATCGCCTTCCCTATCCTCCATCCGTCCTTTATTGGGTGAAGATTCGCGTCCCCCCTTCTCCTGCGGTAGCTTATCGGGACTTCCGCTATTCTAAAGCCCTTCGCTATCGTCTCGACCGTCAGCTCGGTCTCTACCTCAAAGCCGTGCTTCTCAAGCTCCACGCTCTTGTAGAGGTCTTTAGTAACGGCCCTGTATCCGGTGAGCAGGTCATAAACAGGGACGCCGTAGAAAAACCTGAAGAGTGCGTTGAATATTTTGTTGCCGATCAGGTTGAGCCTCGTGAAAGCTCCCTTTTCAAAATTCACCAGCCTGTTCCCGATGACGTGCTCGGCGATGCCCCGCCGTATAGGTTCGAGGAGCTTTTCCACATCCTTGGGGTCGTAGGTTCCGTCGCCGTCTATCATCACGATGACTTCACTGTCCACCATCTTGAACGCTTCAGCGACCGCCTGGCCCTTTCCCCTTCCCGTCTGGAGGACAACACTGGCCCCTTTTTCCTCTGCAATTTCCCTCGTCCTGTCCGTGCTGTGACCATCGATGACCAGGATGTTGTTGTAGCCTAGTTTCTGGAACTCCTCTATCACCCAGCCTATGCCCTCTTCCTCGTTCTTTGTTGGTATCAATATGGTAACATCTTCCGGTCGGATGTCCCTCTGGTATTTCACTATGCTCCCTCCGTAATGATCGAGAGCCTGACCCTCCTGTAGAAGGGGATGTTGCCCTTACTCCCGTCATCAACAACAAGAACATCCCCGTATCTTTTAGAAAGGGCTACCACAGACCCGATGGTCAGCTCCTCATTGTAGGCGGGGACGACGACCAGGATGTTATGGTCCATACCATTTCACCGGTGGTATCGTTGCTTAATACTCTGCGATATGTGATACGTCTGCGGTTGGGAATACATGATTTAACATGCTTGGATACCTGTATTGCCGCATACTTTTAAGTTTTTCGACCCCTTATGAAACGTTAGGTTTCCTGGATGAACGCTATGACCTCCTCCCCTGAATGGTGAGGTTGAAAAAGAAAAATCAAAAGTGGGCGATGGGTTTTAACGCTGAACATCCGGGAGTGATCCTGGGGGGCCGTGTCGGAAGCCCGTGTTCCGGGCCGCGCTCCACCGAAAACTTTTTAAACCCTCGCTCCTCCCTAATCTCGGACACGCCCCGGTGGTGTAGCCCGGTCAATCATGCGGGACTCTCGATCCCGCGACCCGGGTTCAAATCCCGGCCGGGGCACCAGAATCCTTCTCCTGGGCCCGTGGCTCAGCCTGG